>CAMCIP010000201.1 GCA_945874855.1 Brevundimonas vancanneytii | reverse complement strand
GCCAGCAAGATGCAGGGCCTGCTGATCATCCTGCGGTCCATGGGCTCGGCCAAGGCCATGGACGTGATCCGCGCCTCCTGCGCCCAGGACTTCATGCAGCCGCTGACCGACTGGCTGGGCGGCGAGGATGCGCCCGTTCGCGCTCGCCTGATGGCCGGTCTGATCATGGGCATGTCGATCACGCGCGAGATCACCGGCCCTGATTCCCTGTCGCCCGAAGCCTGCGAGCGCCTGCGCCAGCGGCTGGCCGGCCAGCTCCAGGCCCTGGCCGACGGCTGACCCCGACTTGAGCCTGTCCGCGACCCCGCTATAAGGGCCGCCAAATCCGCAACTGACATCCGATGGACCGACCCATGGCCGAACCGCACGCCGACCACGACTATCAGCGCGGAACCCAGGACATCGCCGAGCAGCGCTCGACCTTCTCCCTGGTCATGGGCATGACCAAATGGGGCTCCCTGGCCGTGGCCGTGGCTCTGCTGTTCCTGGTCATGTGGTTCCAGCCGGGCGGCAACTTCTTTGCCGCCCTGATCGCGGCGGGCGCCTTGGCCGTGGCCGGCATCCTCGTGTTGCGCGACAAGCCCGGCGCCCACTGATCCGTTTTGACGTCGCTCCGGAAACAGGCCTAACGTCCTGACGAGGGACTGGGTCTTCGGAGGATTCGCTTGGCCGTCGTCATCGCCGTGACCCGGGAACGTCGCGAGGGCGAGAGCCGTTGCGCCGTCACGCCCGACAGCCTGAAGAAGCTCACTGCCCTGGGCGCGACGGTTATCGTCGAAGCCGGCGCGGGTGCGGGCTCCTCCATTCCCGACGCGGAGTTCGCCGCTGCGGGTGCCACGGTCGCGGCCGACACCCACGCCGTCCTGTCCGGCGCCGACGTCCTGCTCAAGGTCCGGGGCCCGACCGCCCAGGAGATCAGCGCGCTCAAGCCCGGGGCCATCGTGGTCGCTCTGCTGGACGCCTACCGGGAGAAGGACACCGTCACTGCCCTGGCCGGTGCCGGCGCGACCGCCTTCGCCATGGAGTTCGTGCCCCGCATCACCCGGGCCCAGGTCATGGATGCCCTGTCGTCCCAGGCCAATCTGGCCGGCTATCGCGCCGTGATCGAGGCGGCCAACGCCTATGGCCGCGGCTTTCCCATGATGATGACGGCAGCCGGCACCGTCGCCGCCGCCAAGGTCTTCGTCATGGGCGCGGGCGTGGCGGGTCTCCAGGCCATCGCCACGGCGCGCAGGCTCGGCGCCGTGGTCACCGCCACCGACGTGCGGCCGGCGTCGAAGGAACAGGTCGAAAGCCTGGGTGCCAAATTCGTTGCTGTCGAGGACGAGGAGTTCAAGGCCGCCGAGACCGCTGCCGGCTATGCCAAACCCATGTCGGCGGAGTATCAGGCCAAACAGGCCGAGCTGACCGCCGCCCACATCGTCAAACAGGACGTGGTCATCACCACCGCCCTGATCCCCGGCCGTCCCGCCCCGCGTCTCGTGACCGCCGCCCACGTCGCCTCGATGAAACCCGGCTCGGTCATCGTCGACCTGGCCATCGACAACGGCGGCAATGTCGAGGGCGCGAAGCCGGGTGAGGTCGTGACAACCCCCAACGGCGTCCAGATCGTCGGTTGGTCCAACCTGCCTGGTCGCATCGCCTCCGACGCCAGCGCCCTCTATGCCCGCAACCTGGCCGCCTTCCTTGGCCTGCTGGTCAAGGACGGGGCCCTGACCCTGGACCTCGAGGACGAGATCCTGAAGGCCGCCGTCGTCACCCACGCCGGGACCGTCGTTCATGAGGGGGTGAGGGGATGAGATGTCTTGCGGGCGCCGCCGGCGCCACCTGTCTGCTGGGGCTTGTCCTCGCCGGATGCAGCGCCTCCGAGGAGGCGTCGCCGGCCACCCCCGCCCCGGAAGTCCCGGCCACTGCCGCCGAGGTCCTCAGCCCCGAAATGCAAGAGCGGGCCGACTGCGCCGGGGCCTATGCCGCGGTGGCGGGCATGGATCCGCGCGCCCGCGAGCAGGACATGAGCAACCCCTGGGTCATGGCCTATGGGCGGATGCTGTCCTCGATGATCGACGAGTCGCCGTCGTCGTCTCTGGCTGGAGACGCCGCTCTCAGCCGGGCCGACCACTGGAAATCCCGGCCTGAGGCCGAGCAGACGGCGCGCGCCGAGGCCTGCCGCGCCCGGTTCGGCGGATAGGAGAGCCCTGATGGAACACGTCGACCCCACCATCTTCCGCCTGGCCATCTTCGTCCTGGCCATCTTCGTCGGCTACTATGTCGTCTGGTCGGTGACGCCCGCCCTGCACACGCCGCTGATGGCCGTGACCAACGCCATCTCCAGCGTCATCGTCGTCGGTGGCCTGATCGCGGCGGCCGCCATGAGCGGGGACGCCACGGGCCCGGACGCCTGGATCGCCAAGGGGGCCGGCGTCGCCGCCGTGACCCTGGCCAGCGTCAACATCTTCGGGGGCTTCATGGTCACGCGCCGCATGCTGGCCATGTACCGCAAGAAGGAGAAGCCGAAGGGGGAGGCCGCAAAGGCATGACCCTCGACCCGGTCCGCCTGGCCGTCGGGGCCGCCTGGCTGGCCGCGCTTGCGGGCTTGGGCCTGTGGATCTTCATGGCCGTACGCTGCCGCTGTCCGCTGCAGAAGCTGCGCCTCTACGACTGCGGGGTGGTGCTGGTCTTTTCCGCCGTCCTGACCTGGCTGGTGGTCAAGGCCGAGCCCATGAACGCCTTCGACTGGGCCATGGTCTTCCTCGCCCCCCTCTTCATCGCTGCCGCCCTTTGGCGGCTGAACCGCACGCGGATGGGGCGGTGATGGACTCCCCGGTCACGACGCAAGCAACGCTGTCCATGGAAAGCGCCAAAGAATGAACGCCTCCCTTGCGGCCCTGGCCTATCTGGCCTGCGGCGTCCTGTTCATCCTCAGCCTGCGCGGGCTCTCCAGCCCCGAGACCAGCCGTCAGGGCAATACCTTCGGCATGGTCGGCATGGCCCTGGCCACGGCCGTCACCCTGGCGACCCTGTGGAGCACGGGCACGCTCGATCCCCTGACGCTCGGCCTGATCGCCGGGGGGGTGATCGTCGGCGGTGGAGCAGGGGCCCTGATTGCGGCGCGGGTGCAGATGACCCAGATGCCCCAGCTGGTCGCCGCCTTCCACAGCCTGGTCGGCATGGCCGCCTGTCTGGTCGCCGTCGGCGCCGTCTATGCGCCCGAGGCCTTCGGCATCGCCACGGCCGAGGGCGGCATCAAGACCCTGTCGCTCATCGAGCTGGCGCTGGGCGTGGCCATCGGCGCGGTCACCTTCACCGGCTCGGTGATCGCCTTCGCCAAGCTGAACGGCAACATGTCGGGCGCGCCGATCCTGCTGCCCGGCCGCCACCTGATCAACATCGGCCTGGGCCTGGGCATGGTGTTCCTGATTGGTATCCTGATCGGCACCCAGGGCACGGCCACATGGGCCTTCTGGGGCGTCTTCGCCCTGGCCCTCATCCTGGGCGCCACCCTGATCATCCCCATCGGCGGCGCCGACATGCCCGTCGTCGTCTCCATGCTGAACAGCTATTCCGGCTGGGCCGCGGCGGCGCTCGGCTTCACGCTCGAGAACATCGCCCTGATCATCACCGGGGCCCTGGTCGGCAGCTCGGGGGCCATCCTCAGCTACATCATGTGCAAGGCGATGAACCGGTCCTTCTTCTCGGTCATCCTCGGCGGCTTCGGCGGCGACACGGCGGCGGCCGGCGGCGGCCACGTCGAGACCCGACCGGTCAAACAGGGCAGCGCCGACGACGCCGCCTTCATCATGAAGAACGCATCGAAGGTCATCATCGTGCCCGGCTACGGCATGGCCGTGGCCCAGGCCCAGCATGCCCTGCGGGAAATGGCCGACAAGCTGAAGGAGGAGGGGGTCGAGGTGAAATACGCCATCCACCCCGTCGCCGGCCGCATGCCCGGCCACATGAACGTCCTGCTGGCCGAGGCCAACGTCCCCTATGACGAGGTCTTCGAGCTGGAGGACATCAACGCCGAGTTCGCCTCCGCCGACGTCGCCTTCGTCATCGGCGCCAATGACGTGACCAATCCGGCGGCGAAGACCGACCCGCAGTCTGCGATCTACGGCATGCCGATCCTCGACGTGGAGAAGGCCGGCACGGTGCTGTTCATCAAGCGCGGCATGGCGGCGGGCTATGCGGGCGTCGAGAACGAGCTGTTCTTCAGGGACAACACCATGATGCTGTTCGCCGACGCCAAGAAGATGGTCGAGGGGATCGTGAAGGGGCTGTGATTTTCACTTAGGCTTGCCGAACTTCGAACCCTTCCAGGCAGGCCAACGATTGTATACACGAGCTGGATCGTTTGACCCAGTCAAAACGATGAATTCTATTTCCTTGGCTGTCACCTCTGATTGAGAGGCGGTATTAGACTGCCAAACAATCTCCTTTGTGATCGTGAAACATAGTTTCTGCTCGGGCGTAAAATCACATTCTACAACCGCACTGTTTACGCTGCCAAAATATGTCAACGTATTGGTCCGATCTTGGCCAATATAAATCTTT
>CAMCIP010000200.1 GCA_945874855.1 Brevundimonas vancanneytii | reverse complement strand
AGTTGCGGCAGCTCGTCCAGGCTGGTGGAGCGCAGGAAGCGGCCCAGCCGGGTGATGCGGTCGTCGTCCTGGGTCACCTGCCGGCTGGCCGTGGCGTCGGCCGCCGCATGTTTCATGGTGCGGAATTTCCAGACCACGATTTCCTCCTGGTTGAAGCCGTGGCGGCGCTGTCGGAACAGGGCCGGGCCCGGGCTGTCCAGCTTCACAAGGGCGGCGATCAGCGCCATGACCGGGAGCAGGGCCAGGCCGGCGATCCCGCCGACGACCAGATCCTGCAGCCGCTTGTTGAAGGCCCGGCGGTCGTCGTCCCGGCGGCCGCTCAGAGGTGCCAGACGGCTGTCGGCCAGACGGGCCAGGGCCTCGGCCCGATCCTCGGCCCGAACCGGATCGACCAGCAGGGTGACCTGATTGGGCAGGACGCCCAGACGTGCCATCAGATGACGGACCCGAGCCTCGGCCCTGGGGTCGATCGCCACCACCACCCGATCGACGAAGGGCAGGATGCGATGGGTCAGCAGCGCCTCGGAATCGCCCAGCACCGGCACGCCCTGGACGGTTTCCGGAGACCGGGCCGCCCGGTCGTCGAACACCCCCAGCACATTGACGTCCCGCCGCTTCAGGGCCGCCCGGATCAGGCCTTCGGCATGCCGTGTCGCCCCCACCACGACCACATTGGGCGTCAGGGCTCCTGACCGACGCCAGGCCGCGACCCGCTCAAGCCAGACCAGGTGCAGGCCGTACAGGGTCACCAGCGCCAGACCGCCCCAGACGAGGATGGCCGGAACCCCGCTCCAGCCACCGGCCATCAGGGCCCCCACCAAAACGCTCGCGATCGTGGCCACGCCGGCCACTCCGGCCAGTGCCGCCAGATGCAGCATCGGCGCCCGGCCGGAGGGAAATCCGTAAAGATCCAGCGACGGCACCAGCCCCAGCAGGATGGCGGCCCCTGTGGCGAACGGCACCACCTCTGCCAGGGTTGCGCGGGCCAGTCCGGCAGGCGCGAGAGCCCCGGCGCACAGCAGGGTGAGGGAGATCACGGCAGCCACGTCGATTGCGCGGAAATAGTGGGCGGCCAGGCGGACGGCGCTGCGCTGGCGCGCATTCATCCAGACTTCGGGCCGGAACGGGCCCCGTCGTCCCGTCGGGTCCAGCGCCCCCTCGGCGCCGTCGCGTTCCACCATGTCCTGCAGACCGCGCGCGTCCAGCGGGCGATTGTCGGCGTCGGTCGGGGCGGCGGCCACGTCGAGAAGGGCAGCGGTCGGGGTCATGCGGTCCGTGGAGCAGATCACGAGGGCCTTCACCCTGACACGACGGCCCTGACCATCCCCTTAATGTCCCCGGCCACGAGGGCGGTTGCACGCCCGTCGCGCCTCCGCTATCGACGCGTCCTGCCGGAGACGTGGCCGAGTGGCTGAAGGCAACGGTTTGCTAAATCGTCGTACCCTGTAAGGGGTACCCAGGGTTCGAATCCCTGCGTCTCCGCCAGCCCCCCTTTCGCCGAATATCCCGGGGCTCCTTGCTGGTCCCTGCACAGGCGCGGTGGAATTTGGGCCGGCACCCGGGGACGGAAGCTGGCGGTGACTTTGCCGCAGCCTGGCCAGCTCCGCCGCCGCCTATGGCCCGGGAACGATTGCGAGCGCCCCGTCCGGCAGGGCCCTTTGCAGGGCCCCGGCTTCATCCCATGGGGCGCGCAGCCAGACCTCGCGCTCTTCCCCGGTCGTCAGGATCACCGGCATCGCCTTGGGGTGAACCGTCTTCACCGGCTCCGACGGTTCGGTCGTCAGGAAGGCGAACAGGTCGGCGGTTTCGACGCCGGTCTTGATCTTGCGGACCCCGGTCCAGCCGCGAAGCTGGATCCCGGCGAAAAAGGCCAGGGGCTCTTCGCCGGGCGGGGCGAACCAGACCGGGCGGTATCGGCCCTCAGCGTCGCGCCCGGGCTCGGAGAAGGCGGTGAAGGGCACAAGGCAACGGTGATCCGGGGTCAGCCAGGGACGCCAGTGGGCTGACGATGTGTTGCGGACGTTCGTCGTGCCGGCGTCGGGCTCCATCTTCAGCAGGGCGTCAAAGTCGACGTCCTTGCCCTTGGCCCTGAGCTTGTCGGCCCGCTTGGTCGCGGCGTCGAGGATGGCCTTGCGCGAGGACGGCATGCCCCAGCGGGCGAGGGCGAGGACGCGGGCCCCGTCGTCGTCCTGTCGGATGATCGGCGCGGCATAGTCGGGATAGAGGTCGCGTGGCTCCAGATTGCCCGCCTGATTTGCCATGGCGCGGGCGAGGTCGAGGATGGCCGCGGGTCCTTTTCGCAGGCTGTAGAGGTTGCACATGCTCTGATCCGATCATGCCGCCCGGCCATTGTCGACAGCCAGGGCCAGCCACGCGGAGGTGGCGAAGGAGGGGGCCGCCGGTCAGGTGCGGCGGGATGCCGCCGCGGCGGGGGCGAAGTCGCGATTGTCGGCGGGAGCCTCATCCGCGACCTTGCCGGCTTGAACGGGCGGCGCCCCATCCCCCGGGGCAAGTGACCAACAAATTGGACACTCGAGTGTCAATCTGGCTTGTCAGTCTGATGAAATGGGTGCGAGATGGTGGTCGGGAGGAGTGCGCTGGCCGCACCCTCCGCCCAGGGGGCTTGAACCAGCGATGACGGCGATCCGGCTAGGGGACCAGACGATCGCCGAAAGGCGGACAGTCCCGAACCTCTATGCGGCGTTCGACGCGTCCCTGCCGCGGAGATCGGCGCTGACCCGCCCCTCGGCCATGCCGCCGTCCTATGGTGGCGCACGGCCCGACGGTGGCCCCCGTTTCGATGCCGACGTTCCGGCCGGGGGCTATCTCTGGTGGTACCTCGACGCCGAGAGCGACTGCGGCCGCTACGGCCTGACCCTGATCACCTTCATCGGCAGCGTCTTCTCGCCCTACTATGCCTGGTCGGGCTGGGAGGACCCCTTCAACCATTGCGCCGTCAATCTGGCGCTCTACCGCCTCGACGGCGGGGCCGGCCGTTGGGCCATGACCGAGCGAACGGAACGCACTCTGGCACGCGACGCCGCGCATATCTCTATCGGGCCCAGCAACCTGACCTGGGAAAATGGCGTGCTGACCGCGCGCATCGACGAGATCGCCAACCCCTTCCCCGAGCGGCTGCGCGGGACGATCCGGCTGCGTCCCGAGGCCTTGACGGGCCGCGCCTTCGCCCTGGATGCGGCCCAGGAGCATGTCTGGCAGCCGCTGGCACCCAGGGCGCGGGTCGAGGTTGCCTTTGATTCGCCCGGGATTTCGTGGAGCGGCGACGGCTATCTCGACACTAATCATGGCAGCGAGCCCCTGGAGGCCCGGTTTCGTCGCTGGGACTGGTCGCGGGCCCACACCGCGGAGGACGTCCTGTTGTTCTACGACGTGGACCGGCTGGACGGGGCGCGCCACGAACTGGCGCTTCGAGTCAGTCGCAGCGGAGCGATCGAACGGATCCCGCCCCCCCCGACCCAGACCCTGCCATCCACGGGCTGGCGCGTGCCCCGACGGGCGCGCGGCGATGCCGGACGGAAGCTGAAGGTCACGCGGACGCTCGAGGACACGCCCTTCTATTCACGCTCGGCGCTCTCCGGGACCATCCTCGGCCGCCCCGCCACCATCTGGCATGAGAGTCTGATGCTGGATCGCTTCAGCCACCCGGCCATTCGCTGCCTGCTGCCGTTCCGGATGCCGCGGGTGCCCTGGTAGCCGGCCTCGCTCATCCGGTGTCGTCGAACCAGCTGATGTCCTCGGTGGAGACCTCGCCAAACGACCGGCCGGTGGTGATCGATCTGGCGATGATCTGAAAGGCCGTGACCGGCATGGTGAGGAAGGGCCACGGATCCCTGGCGCTCCAGGTCACATCCTTCGCCGTCAGCAGGGTCGAGAGGTTCCTGCCGAAACGCCCGCTCTGAAAGACGGACGCCTGGGTCTCGGTCAGGGTGGGATAGAATTGCTGCATCCGTGTGCAGGCCCGGAAGCGGGGAGGCGCAGCGGCGGGGTCGAGGGTCGCTTGGGCGAGGTCTCCCGTCTCGATGAAGTGGACGCCGCTTGTGACCCTCGGATTGCATTCGATGGCCTGGGGGCATCCCTCCTCATCGACGATGAAATCGAAGGAAATGAAGCCTGTGTGGCCGGTTTTCGCGACGAAATCGGAGACCCATGCGGTGATCGACGGATGTTCCACCCGCTCGAACGCGACCGCGACCGTGCCGGACATGACGAGCCCGCGGTAGACCACGGTGGTGGCGACCCGCCCGGCGTGGGCGATCGAAAAGGTGCTGAAGTGATCGCCGGTGATGCGTTGCTGGACGATCTGCCGGGCGTCGCTGCTGGCCGGGCGCGGTGAGGTCCCGGCTGCCCCGAAGGCGATGCCGCGGCCGGAGCAGGACAGCGCCGGCTTGACCACATAGTCACAGGCCATGGCCAGGGCTTCAGCGTCGGACGTCCCCAGGGCGGCGGTACGCGGCACGGTCAGACCCAGTCCGTGGGCGAGGGCGGCGAAGCCTTGCTTGTCGTGAAGCGCCAGCAGTTGGTCGACCGGCGGCGCGAACACCCGGACGCCCG
>CAMCIP010000199.1 GCA_945874855.1 Brevundimonas vancanneytii | reverse complement strand
CAATCCCTGATCCGGGCCCGGGAATTCTTCGTATGACCGCAGACGCCAGCATTTCCTCCAGCCAGACCTTCGCCCAGGCTTGGGACGCGCCGCAGCAGAGTGCCCTGGACCAGGCCGAGATCGCGCGCCTGACCGACGACATCATTGCGGCGCTGAAGACCGTGCATGACCCGGAAATCCCGGTCGACGTCTATGAGCTGGGCCTGATCTACAAGGTCGACCTCTCCGACGACCGCGACGTGGCCATCGAGATGACCCTGACCGCCCCGGGCTGTCCGGTCGCCGGCGAAATGCCTGGCTGGATCGAGGATGCGGTCGGCAAGGTCGAGGGCGTGCGCTCGGCCAGGGCCGAACTGGTCTTCGAACCGCCCTGGGACCCGTCCAAGATGAGCGACGAGGCCAAGCTGGCCCTGAACATGTTCTGATGACCGACCTGACGCCCACCCCCCGCCCGCGCCGCCCGCGCCCCGCCGTCGTCACCCTGACCCCGGCGGCGGCCGATCGCGTGCGCGACCTGCTGGCGGCCCAGCCGGACAAGGCCGGGCTGAAGATCGGGCTCAAGAACGGCGGCTGCGCCGGTCAGGAATACACCTTCGCCATGGCTGAGGCGGCGGAGCCAATGGATGAGGTGGTGTCGGCCGACGGCGCCACCGTGATCGTGGACGGCAAGGCAGTGCTGTATCTGCTGGGCTCCGAGATCGACTACGAGACCACCCGCGTGGCGTCGCGCTTCGTCTTCCACAATCCAAACCAGACCGACGCCTGCGGCTGCGGCGAGAGCGTGACGATCACGCCGGCTGAGCGGCCGCCCGCCTGATCTCATCCGGCGTCGGCACGAGCACAGCGGGCGTGACCGGATGGCCGGTCGCCTCGGCCACCAGTTCGGCGGTGCGGCCTTCGACCGCCGCCTCCAGCCGGGCGAGGAACTCCTCCTTGCCGAGGCCGGTGGGGATGGGGTCGAGGAATTCAATCGTTGCCGTGCCCGGATGCTTGCGGAAGGCCTCGCCCGCCCAGAACAGGCCCAGATTGGTGGCCAGCGGGACCACCGGCATGTCGAAGTCGCGGTACATGTGCCAGACGCCGGAGCGATAGCGGAATTTCTCGCCGACCTTCGCCAGATTGCCCTCCGGATAGATCAGGATCCTGCGGCCCTCGCGATGGGCGTCGGCGGCGCGGGTCTTCAGCGCCTCGCGGGCCTCGCGCCCCCCGCAGTTGTTGACCACGATGGCCCCCAGCTTGCGCAGGACCGTGGCCATCAGGGGGAATTTCTCCAGATGGTCGCCGGTGACGAAGGCCAGGTCCTCGAACTGGTCGTAGACGCAGAAGCCGTCGCCCCAGCTCTGGTGCTTCGCCGCGATGATGAAACCGCCGGGAGGCAGACGTTCCCGGCCGCGCACCTGCAACCGGATTCCGGCCAGCAGCCGCATGGACTGCACCATCCGCCGCACATAGCCGCGGATGATCCAGCCGGTGGCGGCCCGGCCCGGCAACAGGGCCGCGATCACCGCCGCAAGGGTGTAGCTGATGGACAGGGCCCAGTAGGCGACGGCGAAGGCCAGGCTGCGCAGCATGGGCAGACTATGGCATACGCGTTCCGCCCGAACGAGACGTCAGGCGGCGGCCTTGGCGAGCTTTGTGGCAGAGGTCACGCGATTGCGCCCGCCATGCTTGGAAGCATACAGGGCTTCGTCGGCCCGGCCGAGCAGGCTGGTCGCCGTCTCGCCCTTCTCCAGCCGAGCATAGCCGGCCGAGATGGTGACCGCGCCCAGTTCGTCGTCGGTCGAGCGCCGACGCAGGGAGCGGGAGGCGATCTCCGTGCGCACGGAATCCAGAGCAGCTTCCACGACAGCCTCGGACTCGCCGGGGAAGATCAGGGCGAACTCCTCGCCGCCATAGCGAGCGGCCATGCGCGGCGCCCGAGCCAGGCGGCCCAGCACGCTGGCGACGTAGCGCAGCACCTGGTCGCCGGTCTGATGGCCCCAAGTGTCATTGAACCGCTTGAAGTGATCGATGTCGACGACCGCCAGCACCAGCTCGCGACCTTCGCGGGCGGCGACCTCGCAGCAGGCCTCCAGATGTTCGTCGAACGCCTTGCGGTTGGCCAGATTGGTCAGGGCGTCGGTCATGGCGTCGCGCCGGACCTGGTCCAGATGTTCACGCAGCTTGGCCACCTCGCGGGTCGAGGCGTCCAGACGCTTTTCAAGGTCGGCGTTCTGCTTCTGCACCTTGCGCGTGGCGGCGGTCAGGCCGCTGACGACAGTGCGCAGGGTGTCGGGCGATTCCGCACCGTCCATCTCGGCCGAGGCACCGGCCAGGACCTCGCCGTACTCACTCTGCGACCGGTGGGCCTTGGCAATGGCGTCGGCCACGCTGTTCAGTTCGCGGTCCAGCACCCGTCCCGCGTCGCGGATCTCCTCGCTCAGCCGTCCGCGCGGGAGATACTCGGCGGCCAGCATGTCGGAGACGGCTTCGGTAAAGGGCTCGGCCGCGGCGAGAATGCGGCGGATCTCCTTGCCCAGCGCCCCATCGGGGTCGCCCATATAGTGCAGCCAGAGTTCGAAATTCAGGGGCGTCGGCCAGACGCCGACCGTCTCCATCTCCTCAAGGACACGGCGGGCCAGACCGTAGGCCTCCGGTCCTCTCAGGGTCGTTTCGACGACCTTGCCCATCCGCATTTCCCCAACGTCTCAGGATCGCAAGCCTAGCCGTCGAAGCGTAACGACGGGTTAAGCGCGGTCGGAAGAACGCGGATTCGCAACCCCCATCAAGCGCTGGCGGGGACGGCGCGGCGCAGGAAGGCGGGGATTTCGGAATCGCCGAACGGGCGGCCGCGCGCGGCTGAAGCCTCGACCGGAGCCGCGGCCTGGCCCTGGGGCTGGCCGGGCCGGCCTTCGGACGAGCCTCGGCGGGGACGCGGCGCGCGAGCCGGCCGGTCTTCGCGAGGCATTTCGACGGTCGCGGCGGCGGGCACGGCCGGCGCTTCGACCTGAGCCTCGACAGCGGTCATGGTCGGCGAGGTCTGTTCGGCTCCGCGCGGTCGACGGCGGCTGCGGCCCGGGCGCGCGGCGGCGACGGGAGGAACCCCGGCGTCGGCCTCGGCGAGGGCGGCCGGGGCCTCGGTGCGCTCCGGTCTTGCCGGGCGGGGCGTGCGATCCGTCGGCCCGTCCAGCTCCAGCAGTTCCGGCGTCATCTTGATCAGCTTCAGCACCTTGTCGAGCGCCCGGTCGTCTGCCGGCGTCACGATCATGAAGGTCTGGCCGGTCTTGCCCGCGCGGCCGGTGCGGCCGATGCGGTGCACATAGTCGTCGGCGTGGTGGGCGACGTCATAGTTGAACACATGGCTGACGTCGGGAATGTCGAGGCCGCGGGCGGCCACGTCCGATGCCACCAGCAGCTTCAGCTCGCCCGACCGGAAGGCGGCCAGCGTCTTCATGCGCAGGCTCTGGTCAAGGTCGCCGTGGATAGGCGCGGCGTCGAAGCCGTGCTGCTTCAGTGACTTGGCGACGACGTCGACTTCAGACTTGCGGTTGCAGAAGACGATGCCGTTCTTGACGTCGGGCCGGCCGACCAGACGGCGCAGGATGTCGCGCTTGACCTTGGGGTCGGTCGACGGTGCCTTGACCATGTACTGGGTGATGGTCTCGGCCGTCATGGCGGGGCGCGAGGCCTCGATCCGCGTCGGATCCTTGAGGAACTGGGTCGTCAGGCGGGTGATCTCGGGCGGCATGGTCGCCGAAAAGAACAGGGTCTGACGCTTGGGCGGGGTCAGTTTGAAGATGCGCTCGATGTCGGGGATGAAACCCATGTCGAGCATGCGGTCGGCCTCATCGACGACCATGATCTCGACGCCGTTCAGCATCATCTTGCCGCGCTCGAACAGGTCCAGCAGGCGCCCGGGGGTAGCGATCAGCACGTCCACGCCCTTGTTCAAGGCTGCCACCTGATCGCCCATCGACACACCGCCGATGAGCAGGACCCAGGTCAGCTTGGTGCCCTTGGCGTATTTTGCGAAACTCTCGGCGACCTGGTCGGCCAGTTCGCGGGTCGGGGCCAGGACGAGGGCGCGCGGCATGCGGGACCGGGCACGGCCGGTGGACAGCTTGTCGACCATGGGCAGGGTAAAGGCGGCGGTCTTGCCCGTGCCGGTCTGGGCGATGCCCAGGACGTCGCGGCCGGCGAGCGCCACGGGAATGGCCTGGGCCTGGATCGGCGTGGCGACGGTATAGCCGGTGTCGGCCACGGCCTTGAGCGTGGTGGGCGAGAGCCCAAGCTGGGAGAATTCGGTCATGCAGTCCTTACGCGGAAAGCCGCCCGGCCGGACCTTTCGCAAGGGGGCGGAGCGGCGTCAGGAGGGCCGCCTCGAGCCTGTCGGGGCGGGAACGTCGCGAAACCGCCCCTCATGGGCGAGCGGGCGGCGCGGGTCGCCATCCTGTTCCGAACGTGCCGCGCATATGGCTTTTCCCCATTCGCGAGTCAAGTATTTCGCCGGGCACGAACCCTCGTGCCTTTTATAACCGATCGTTAACATTGCCGCCGGGGACCACGGGCTGGAGGGGCGAATGCGCGCACGGGTATGGGCGATCGCGGCGGTGTTGGCAG
>CAMCIP010000198.1 GCA_945874855.1 Brevundimonas vancanneytii | reverse complement strand
GGGCGATCAGGACGGCGGGCGCGACGGCGGCGAGCGAGAACAGGGCGACGAACCGCAGATGCAGCCGCGCCCCCGCATTTGTTCGCTCCCGGACCAGGGCCAGCACCTGGCGCGCGACAGCGACGGCCAGCACAGCGATCACCAGCAGGTTTACGCTCAACGCCACCAGCACAGCCTGGCTGGACGAGGCCCGCGACCCTGCCAGTCCCGGCGCGTCCGGCGCGGTGGCCACGACCCAGATGGCGGCCGCAACCACGACAAAGGCCGCGATATAGGCGATGGCGAACAGGGGCCGGCCGGCCACCTCCGCCAGAATCGACGTCATCCGGCCGCGGACGCCGCCGTCGGGCACCGTGGCCGCTTCGCCGGGCCGGGGATCGGGTGAGGAATTCACAGCGGGCAGTCTCTCCCGCCTGTTGCCCGAAATCAACAGGTTAGTTGCCGAACGGCGTCAGTCCAGACGCCAGAGCTGGGCCAGCTGCGTTTCGATGTCCGCGCGCGACTCCAGCCGGCACAGCTGCGCCTTCGCGGCCCGCCGCACCGTCGGGTCGGCCGGCCACGGGGCCTGTTCGACGTACCAGCCCAGATGTTTGCGGAACATGCGCAGGCCCAGGCTCGCGCCATAGAAGGCCAGAACCTCGTCCAGATGCGCCATCACCAGACCGTGCCGTGCCGCCGCCTCCGGCTCGGCCTCGACCGTCCCGCCATCCAGCGCCGCCTGGAGCCCGGCGGCCAGCCAGGGGCGTCCATAGACGCCGCGACCCAGCATGACCGCGTCCGCCCCGGATCGGGCCAGGGCCTGACGCGCGTCCCCGGCAGTGCGCACGTCGCCGTTGACGATGACCGGCACGTCGACGGCGGCCTTTACGTCCGCCACCGCGTCCCAGTCGGCCGCGCCGGTGTAGAACTGGCATCGGGTGCGGCCGTGAACGGTGATGGCCTGGACTCCGGCGTCCTGCGCCTGCCTCGCCAGAGCCGCGGCGTTGCGGTCGCGGTCGTCCCAACCCAACCGCATCTTGATCGTGACCGGCCGGCGGGTTGCGCGCACCACGGCGTCCATGATCCGCACGGCCAGTTCCGGAGTCCGCATCAGGGCCGATCCGGCGGCGGAGCCGGTGACCTCCTTGGCCGGACAGCCGAAATTGAGATCGATCAGGTCGGCTCCGGCCCGCTCGGCCATCCGCGCGCCCTCGGCCATGGCGTCAGGGCTGCGGCCCACCAGCTGGATCACTGTCAGGTTCAGCCCGTCGCCCACCGCCGCCCGGCGGACCACGTCCGGCCGCCCGCGGGCCAGTTCAGTGGAGGCCACCATCTCGGTGGCGACATAGGGCGCGCCCAGCCGGCTGGCCAGCCGCCGGAACGGCAGGTCGGTGATGCCCGTCATGGGTGCCATCAGCACCCGGCCGGGCACGGTGACGTCGCCGATCTGGAGGGAGGACTTCATTCCGAGGCCATAGGGCACCCCTGCCCCCGGGTCCACGTCGCCGGAGGCGACGCCGCCTCTCGCCAGCCGATCCGGCCCGCTCTAGAAGCCGCCCATGACCTTTTCCGCCGTCGTCGTCGCCGCCGGGTCCGGGAGCCGTGCCGGCGGCCCCAAACAGTGGCGCCTCCTGGGAGGTCTGCCGGTCGTCCGCCATTCGGTCCGGGCCCTGCTTGAGGCCGGTGCCGATCCCGTCATCGTCTGCATCCCGGCGGACGCCTACGACCGCTGCGCCGAAGCCCTGGCCGGGCTGACGGGCTGGACGGCCGTGTCCGGCGGGGCCGACCGCGCCGCCTCGGTCCGCGCCGGCCTGGCCGCGCTGACCGACCGGGGGCCTGACCGACCCGTCCTGGTGCACGACGCCGCCCGTCCCCTGCTCTCGCGCGACGTGATCGGGGCGCTCCTGACCGCCCTGGACACGGCGGACGCCGCCGCGCCCGTCCTGCCCATGGCCGACAGCCTGCGTCGCGACGACGCCGGCCGGATTGGCGTCGCCGTCCCGCGCGACGGCCTGCTGCGCGTCCAGACCCCCCAGGCCGCACGTCTGGGCGCCCTGAGCGCCGCCCTCGACGCCTGGCCCGACGCCACCTCACCCACGGACGAGACCGAAGCCCTGCACCGCGCGGGCCTGACCGTCGCCGCCGTCCCGGGTGACGCCCGCCTGTTGAAGCTGACCCACCCGGAGGATTTCGCCATGGCCGAGGCCCTGCTCGCGTCGGACGCCCCCCGTCGCGTGACCCGCGTCGGTCACGGCTACGACGTCCATCGCTGGGGGCCGGGCGGCGCCGTCTGGCTCTGCGGGGTCGAGATCCCGCATGACCGGACCCTGATCGGCCATTCCGACGCCGACGCCGGCCTGCACGCCCTGACCGATGCCATCCTCGGCGCCCTGGCCGAGGGCGACATCGGCGATCACTTTCCCCCCTCGGATCCGCGCTGGAAGGGAGCCGCCTCGGACGCCTTTCTGGCCCATGCCCGCGACCTGGCGACGACCCGCGACGGCCGGATCGTCCATGCCGACGTGACGCTGATCTGCGAGCGACCGAAGATCAAGCCGCACCGTCAGGCCATGCGCGAGCGCATCGCCGCCATCCTCGACCTCCCGCTGCACGCCGTCAGCGTCAAGGCCACCACGACCGAAGGCCTCGGCTTCACCGGCCGTGACGAGGGCCTGGCCGCCATGGCCACGGCCACCCTCGACCTGCCGGAACAGATGTCAAAGCCTGAGCGTGAGTGACGCATTGGGCGCCCCACCCCGGTGGGACCACCGCAATCGACCAGGCTCTAGAACGTCGCCCGCACCAGGGAACCGAACAGGTTGACGTAGTCGTCGGTCCACGGCCGCACCTCCGTCGGTGCCAGCACGCCCCAGCGCGGATCGGCGGCGAAGTCGGCCATGCCTTGCGGCGTCGGCGACAGGATCAGCGCCTCGGTCGAGGCCTCCGCCATGTCGGGGGCGTCGCGGCTCTCGACATAGATCTGATGCCGTTCCGGCACCCCCAGAGCGCGGGCCGCGGCCACCGCCGGCAAGGTGATGTCGAGATTCCGGTTCGACAGGTGGAGCACCACGACGCCGTCAGGCTTCACCAGCTTCAGATAACCGTCGATGGCCTCCTGCGTCAGCAGGTGGGTCGGCACGGCGTCCGACGAGAAGGCGTCGATGATCAGCAGGTCATAGGACCCCGCCGGCTGGTCATCCAGCGTCAGCCGCGCGTCGCCCAGAACGGTCCGCACCGGCCCCTGGGCGCAATCGCTGATGTAGGTGAACCACTGTGGATCGCGCGACAGCCGGTCGACCATGGGGTCGATCTCGAAGAAGGTCAGGGTGTCGCCCGGCCGCTTGTAGGCCGCCATGGCACCGGAGCCCTGACCGACCACACCGATGTTCACCGCCGGGCGGCGGTTCTGGATCATCACCGCCGACTGGCCGATGGGGGTCGTCGGCGCATAGTACATGGTGGGGGCGCAGGCATAGCGGGGGTCGCGGGCCTGGGCGCCGTGCAGGGTCGTGCCGTGCATGAGCACGTGGACGTCGCCGCCCAGCCGTTCGTCGGGCACGTTCGACACGCTCATGACGCCGAAAAAGCTCCGCTCCGTATAGGTGGCGTCATAGCCCTTGTTTATCCACTGGGCCGAGGCGGTCATGGCGGCCAGCAGGGCGAAATAGGCCAGGGCACGGTCGCGGATCAGGAACGCGCATACCGCCGCCGCACCCAGCATGATCACCGTGATCTGTCGGAAGACGGCCGGGTCCTGGAACATCGACCACAGGCTCTGGTTGGCGTGGACGACCCCGTGGATGGCCGGCGGCAAGGCGGCGATCACCAGGCCCGCCAGCAGGAAATAGGCCTCCCGGTACTCCAGCTTCCAGCCCTTGCCCCAGGGCCGCGCCAATCCGACCAGGACCAGCATCAGGGGATATTCCCACACGTCGTTGAAGATCACCGGCGCCAACAGGGCCGTGAACGCCCCGCCGACCACGCCGCCCAGCGACATGAGCAGATAGAACTCCGTCAATCGGTCCGGCGCCGGCCGGCGCGCCGCCAGCAGCTGGTGGCACATCAGGGTGGTGAAGAAGAAGGCCAGGATGCTGATGCTGAACAGCACCAGCCATTCGTCACTGCGGAAGGCGGCCAGGGTCACGGCCACAGCCCCGACCGCGCCCTGGATCACCAGGGTTATCGGCAAGGGGATCCATGGCTTCGCCTGGAAGGCGATCACGAAGGTCAGCAGGTAGAGGGCGAGGGGGATGACCCACAGGAAGGGCGCCGAGGCCACGTCCGTCGACAGGTGCGCCGTCACCCCCAGCATCAGGCTGGAGGGGGCGGCCGCCAGCAGGATGAGGATGGTCCGCTCTTTCCATGTCAGGGGCGCGCTGCGGTCCAGCTGGGCCGGCTCCGGTGCGGCCTCCGTCCGCCGCTTCCACACCGTGACCGCCATGACCAGGATCAGGGCCACGAACAGGCCATATCCGGCGGTCCAGCCCCACCTCTGACCGCTCAATGTGGCCAGGGGTTCGATCAGGACCGGATAGCTGAGCAGGGCCAGAAAGCTTCCGAGGTTCGACGCCGCGTAGAGAACATAGGGATTCTTGCCGTCCGCATGCCCGGCCCGCACGCGTGCATACCAGGCCTGGAGAAGGGGGG
>CAMCIP010000197.1 GCA_945874855.1 Brevundimonas vancanneytii | reverse complement strand
GCATGGGCCGGCGCAAATTCGTGCTGCCGCTGTTCACGACGCTGTGGGCCGAGGGCGACTGGGGCCGAGCCCTGGCGACGCGGATCTATGCCGAGGCGCGGCCCCTGTATCACCCGATCACCTCGGGCAGTGTGGACGCCGTGGTGGGCTGGAAGGCGGAGTAGGGCGGACCGACTTCGGAAGCCCGGGAGCGCGACGATGTTGAAGACCTTGTGGGATCGCCTTTTCAGGAGAGCGAGAGCGCCACTTGAGCTGACTGAGGCGCAGATTCTCGATGAGCTCAGAGCCGTCATGCAGATGGAAATCGCCGGTGGATTCACACCCCGCGAAACGCTCGTCGAACTCGCTGTATCCATATTGGCGGGCGATGTTGAAGAGGCCGGCCTGCGGCGCGAGGCAGAGCGCATCTTTCCCGAGCTGGTTGCGGCCCACGATGCGTCCATGAGCGAATGGCCGGAAGTGACGGACTGCGATCGCCTCGACGCGGCATTCGCCGCCCTTGAGGCTTCGGGTGTGATTTCCCGGCAGAACTTCTCCTGCTGCGGTATGTGCGGGTCAGGGGAAATCTGGGATGAGATCGAGGACGCCCGGAAAGGCGGCAGGCCAGTGCGGGGGTATGCCTTCTTTCACCAGCAGGACACGGAAGGCGCCACGCAAGGCGATGGCATCTACCTCAACTACGGAGCCGACGAGGAGGGCGAAGATGCGGCCGTCGCGATCGGGCGCGAGGTCGTCGCAGCGCTCGAGGCCAAGGGTCTGCGGACCGACTGGGATGGCCACATCGAAAACCGCATCAGGATAAATCTTGACTGGAAGCGTCGACCGCCGCCGACAATGAGAATTTCCGGTACAACAAGCTGACGGGCAAGATCAGCCCCCCATCGCCTCCGCCGCCGGCGTCAGCCGCTCCAGCCGGCCGCGGGCGTCGTCGGTGGTGAACAGGGCGGCGACATCGAACGCCTCCGCCCATTCCGGTCCCTCATAGGGGCCCATGACCATCAGGGCGGTCGACAGGGCGTCGGCGCGGGTGGCGTTGGGGTGGATCACGGTGACGGCGACCAGGTCGGTGTCCACCGCCCGGCCCGAGCGGCCGTCGACCAGGTGGGAGACGATCCGGGCCCCGTGCTGGAACCCTTTACGGAAGACGGTGGAGGTCGAGACCGCCACATCGGCGGCAGCCACGACCGTGGGGCGCGTCGTCTGACCCGGAAGGGTCGGCAGGACGATGGACCAGGGCCGGGCGTCCGGGCGCAGGCCGCGGCCCTTCAGGTCGCCGTCGAAGTCGATCAGGTGCGAGGTCGCGCCCATCGCCGACAACCGCGCCGACAGACGCTCGACCGCCAGACCCTTGGCCAGGCCCGACAGATCCAGCTTCATGCCGCCGATCTGGACCGCCGCCCGGGCCTCGCGATTCAGGCGCAGCCGGGTCCAGCCACACAGCTCCAGCGCCGCCGCCACCTCGGCTTCAGACGGGGTCGGGGTCAGCAGTTGCCGCCGTCCGCCCGGGCCGAAGCCCCACAGGTCGACCAGGGCGCCGATCGTGGGATCGAAGGCGCCGCCGGTGTCGTCACCCAGATCCAGCGCCGCCAGCAAGGCCTCCCACAGGGTCTGGGACAGGGCCCAGGTCCCGGGCGGGGCGGCGTTGAAGCGCGACAGCTCACTGGTCGGCGACCAGGGGCTGAACAGGGTCTCCAGCGTGGCCAGCTCGGCGCGCCCGGCCTCCAGCAGGTCGGTCGGGGCCACGCCCGGCGGCACGACCAGATGGGCCCGCCATGAGGCGCCGAAGGCGACGTCGCCGATCTCATAGATCTGGTCACCCACGGGGCGCAGGGGCTGTGCGGCCAACGGCGGGATCAGCACCCGCGGCGCGCCGCCCGGGCTCGACGTCGACGCCGGCGCGACCGGCGCGTCGGCGGGGGCATCGGGCAGGGCCGACGGGGTCTCCGGCGGCATGTCGGGCGCATGGGGATCGTTCACCCGCCCGGCTTGCCCGCTGGCGTCGACGGGGGCAAGCCTCACCAGCGGCGGGACAGGCCGATCCACAGGGTGCGCGGCGGGGCGAGGGAGGCCACGCCGGTGGCGGTGCGGGCGGTCTGGACCTCTGCGTCGGTCAGGTTCAGCGCCTCGATCCAGCCGCTCAGGCCGGGGCCGAGCGCCCGTTCGCCCCGGACCGACAGAGTCAGGGCCGGGTCCAGGATCCGGCTGTTCAGATCGTCGTCGAAGCGGCGGCTTTCCCAGCGCGCGTCGGCCGACAGGGTCCAGTCCGGCGTCGGCGCCCAGACCGCCCCGGCCGTGGCCGACCAGATCGGGGCCTGGGCGGGGCGCAGGCCGGTCAGCTGGGGCGCGGCCGTGCCCCCGTCCAGCCGCGCATCGGTGGCCGACAGGGCGGCACGCAGGCTGAGGGTCTCCGACAGACGCCGGTCCGCCGCCAGTTCCACGCCCACAGCCTCCACCGTGCCGGCATTGCGGCGCTCGCGCAGCACGCCGCCGGCGGGCACGAAGCCGGCGCGGGGAAAGGTTCCCGGCCCGGGACCGATCGTGACGTTGACGATCGCCGCCTCCACCCGGGTGGCGAAGACGGTGGCCGTGAACGACCCCGCGACCGTCTCGCGCGCCAGACCGGCCTCGACCCCCGTCAGCCGCTCCGGCTCCAGACCGGCATTGGCCTCGGTCAGGTCGTTGCCGACGCGGAAGGGCCGGTGCAGCTCGTTGAGGGTCGCGGGGCGGAAGGCGGAATAGGCGGCCGCGCGCACCGACCAGTCGGACCCCAGCGCCCGGCGCACCCCCAGCCGCGCCGACACGACCTCGCCCGAACGGTCTGACGCGGGCGCGTCGAGCGTCACCGCGCCGGTCTGGGCGTCGGCTTCCCGGCGGAAGCCGCCTGTGGCGTCCCAGCGATCGAGGCGCAGGCCGCCGGCGACCAGCCAGGGCCCGTCGGTCCAGGAGCCTTCGGCATAGGCGCCGACCACGGAGGTCTCGCCGCCGGCGATGCGGGTGCGGGTGAACCGGCCGCCCATGAAGCGGAACAACTCCCGGGTCTCGCCCTCGGCCCGGCGCGCGTCCAGCCCCAGTTCACCCTCCAGCCCTCCCCGCCGCACCCGCCAGGCGGCGTTCAGACCCCAGGCCTCGGCCGGGGTGGAAGACTGGTCATTGGCGGGGGTGGTGGCGGCCCGGTCGGCGGCGACGGCGACGGACGAATTCTCCAGGTCACTGGTGCGCCGCCACAGCTGTACCCGCCAGCCGGGACGGTCGGCCGCGGGGGCGCGCGTGGCCGACAGGGAGGCGACCGTGCCCCGGGCCGTGGCGCGGGCGCCGTCGAGGCCCGAGCCGCGGTCCTCCCGAAAGGCCGCGACCCGGCCGGATACAGCCACATCGCCGACGGCGGCATCGATCCGCACGGCGCCGGAGAGAGCATCCAGGTCCAGCGGACGGTCGGCGGCCCCGGCGGCGGGGGCGCGCACCGGCACATGCCCGTCGGTCCGCTCATGGGCGGCCGTGGCGACCCAGCGCAGGCCGGCGACCCGACCGGCGCCCGAGGCTGCCAGCCGGGCCGAGCCGCGCCCGCCCGCCGCGGACTCGATCGCCCCGCCGTCGTCGCGCTCGCGCAGGATCACCGCCCCGGTCAGGGCCCCGGCGCCATAGGGCCCGGTGCCGCCCGCGCGCACCACGTCGAGGCCGGACAGGCTGACCGGCGGGGTCTGGGACCAGATCACCCAGCCGCCGAAGGGATCGTTCAGGGGCACGCCATCGAGGGTCACCAGGGCCCGTCCGGCGCCCGTCGGGGCGATCGCGCGCAACGACAGCCCCTGCGTCGTCGGATTGGCGGTCAGGCTGGAGGTGCGGCGGAACAGGCCGACGGCCGGGACCCGGCCCAGGGCCTCGTCCAGCCGGGGCGCGGTGTCCAGGGCGTCCGACCCCAGCCGGGTCACGGAAAAGGCGGCGTCGCCGGCCGCCGGCGGCAGGCGCGGCGCGGTGACGACGATCTCGTCGACGACGACCGGCGGGTCCTGGATCATGTCGCCAGACGGGCCAGCAGCTCCCGGGCAAAGGCGGTCAGGGTGTCGTCGCGGGCGCCCATCACCACGATGCGGTCGCCCGGCCGGGCCAGCCCGATCAGGCGCCCGGCGGCGGCCTCGCGCGAGGCGACCACCTCGGCCAGACGGCCGGTGGCGGCAAGAGGTCCGATCACCACCTCTGAACCCACGCTGCGGTCCGTGGTTCCGCCGTAATAGACCGGCTGGGGCATCAGGACGGCGTCGTCGGGGGCCAGGCCGTGATCGAAGGCGGCGGCCAGTTCGGCCCCCATCAGCTTCAGCGGACCGTGGCCGTGCGGCTGGAAAAAGACCAGCAGACGGCCGGGGAAGTCGCGCAGGGTCTTCAGGGTGGCGGCGATCTTGTCGGGGTTGTGGGCGAAGTCGTCGATCACGGTCACTCCGCCGGCCGACCCCACCACCTCCAGCCGCCGCCGGATGCCGTGGAAATCGGCCAGGGCGCGCGCGGCCTCCGCAGGCTCAACCCCCGCGGCCCGGGCGGCCCCGATGGCGGCCAGGGCATTGGCGACATTGTGGGCCCCCGGCGTCCTCAGGGTCACCCTCACCGGATCGGCGTCGCGCGGGGTCAGGCGGAAGGCAATGCCGTCGGGCCGCGGCTGCAGGTCGTCGGCGAACAGGTCGGCGG
>CAMCIP010000196.1 GCA_945874855.1 Brevundimonas vancanneytii | reverse complement strand
GGCCTGGGACAGATCGTCCAGTCGGCCCCGCAGCATCTGCAGGATGGCGGAAAAGTCCCGACCGCCGTAGCCGAGCCCGTCGAACATCTGGAACAGGGCCTCGGTCTGGGCCCCCAGCGGCGTCGTGGCACCAGCGGCGGCGGCGGCCTGTTGCGCCAGCTTCAGGTCCTTGAGCATCATGGCCGTGGCGAAGCCGCCCTCATAGTTGCGGTTCGACGGCGCGGTCGGCACCGGGCCGGGCCAGGGATAGTAGGTCGTCACGCTCCAGCTCTGGCCCGAGGCCTTGGACACGATGTCGAACATCTTCACCGGGTCCAGGCCCAGCTTCTCGGCCAGGGCGATGGCCTCGCAGGTGCCCAGCATGGTGATGCCCAGGATCATGTTGTTGCAGATCTTGGCCGCCTGGCCCGCCCCGTGGTCGCCGGCGCGGAAGGTGGCACGGCTCATGGGCTCCAGAGCCGCCTCGATGCGGGCGAAGTCCGGCTCGTCGCAGCCGACCATGAAGGCCAGGGTGCCGGCATCCGCCGCCATGGTCCCGCCCGACACCGGCGCGTCGGCAAAGGCGTAGCCGGCCGCCTTCGCCAGACCCGCCACCTTGCGGGCCGTGTCGACGTCGATGGTCGAACAGTCCAGCAGCAGGGCCCGGGTCGGCGCCGCGCCGATGATCTGCTCGGCATAGACCTTCAGCACATGCGGTCCGGCGGGCAGCATTGTGATGACCACGTCCGCGTCCCTGACCGCCTCGGACACCGATCCCGCCGCGGTACATCCCGCCGCCACCGCCCGCGCCACGGCCTCGGGCGACAGGTCGAACGCCCTGACCGAATGGCCGGCCCTGGCCTGATTGGCGGCCATGCCGCCGCCCATATTGCCCAGGCCGATGAAGGCGACGGTGTGCGTCATGGCGCTCTCTCCCAAGGTTTGGCGGGAGGGTTAGCGGGTTCGCCGCATCGTCGCCAGCGCGACCGTTCAGCCGGGCTTCCTGAAGCGATAGACGAACTGATCCGTGCGGTAGCGGATGCGCTCGTCGAAGACGTTGATCGTGCCGTCGTCCCCGGGATTGCGGATCGCGTCGGTCTCGCCGTCCAGAACGAAGCCGGCCGCCTCGACCTCGCGGACCAGAAACGCGCCCTCGATCCGGTGCAGGGACTGCACCTCGGTGTTGCCGGTGCCGGGCCGCCCGGCATGATCGATGACGATGTAGTAGCCGCCGGGCTTCAGGGCGTCGAACACGGCCCGGTTCATCCGGCCCACGTCCACGCCGAAGGCCGGGATGTGGAAGTCGTGGTACTCCTGCACCATGAAGACGGCGTCCAGCGGTTCGGGGAAGGTCATGGCGTCCAGCGCCCCCTCCATCGCCACGACGTTGGAATAGGTCGCGGCCAGCCCCTGGGCGAGCGGCGTCTCGCGCGCGGCCGTCCGGGTCGGCACGAAGGCGTAGACCCGGCCTCCGTCGCCGACCACGGGGGCGAACAGGCGGGTGAAATACCCCTCCTCCGGCCGGATGTCCGCGATCCTGTCGCCCGGGCCCACGTCCCCAAAGGCCAGCATGGCGCCGGGCTTGCGGAGCTCGTCCCGGGCCACCTCGTCGGCGGGGCGACGCGGATCCGCGACGGCGGCGGCATAAAGGGGTGCAGGATCGCTGGACGGAGCGGCCGCGGGGACAGGCGGCTGGCCGTAGTCATTGATGGTCACCTGAATACAGCCGGCCAGGGCCAGGGCAGCGGCGGGCAGCGCGAACAGGGCGGGCGTGGGTTTCATCGGGCGTCTCCGGGCAGGCCCCAAGGCTAGACCCGCCGCTCGCGGCAGGGAAGCCGCGTCCGGGCCTTCTCCGTCGGCCTCTGGACACCCCGGCAAGGAGGTGTAGCCATGCCGCCATGGCCATCATCCCGACCGTCAGGTCCCACAACATCGCCCGATCGGTCGACTTCTACACCCGGGTCCTGGATTTCGAGTTCCGGCGGGAGTGGTCAGAGCTGACCGACCCGGGCTTCGCCTGGCTGACCCGGCAGGGGGATGTGCTTCAGCTTTCCAGCCACGGGGGCGACGGCGTCGCTGGACAGGCGCTCGTGGTCGACGTCACCGAGGTCGACAGCCTGTTCGAGACCTTTCGGGCGCGGGGACTCGATCCCTCCAGCCGACCGGAATCGCCCGTGCATCAAGGGCCTGTGGACCAGACCTGGGGCACGCGGGAGTTCTATGTGGACGACCCCGACGGCAATACCCTGCGCTTCACCCGGCGCTAGACGGGCCGGCGCGCTCAGCCCAGCGGCGTCCATTCCTCTTCGGGCGGAAGGGGCGCGAACAGGGCCTCGATTCCGGCGTCCGACACCGCCTCCAGCGTCGCGGGCTGCCAGGCCGGGGCGCCGTCCTTGTCGACGATGACCGACCGCACCCCCTCCTGAAAGTCGTGGGTGCGCACGACGCGCCCGCCCAACCGGTACTCCATCACCATGTTGGACGCGAAGTCGGGCAGGTCGCGGCCGAGGCGCAGCTGGCGCAGCGTCACCTTCAGCGACTGGGGCGATTTGGTCTTCAGGGTTGCCAGCTGGGCCAGGGCCCAGTCCGTGCCCTCGGCCTCGAGGGCGGCAAAGATCGCCTCCACCGAGTCGTGGGCGAACAGGCGGTCGATGGCCTCGGCATGGGCCTCCACCGTCGGCTCGCCCGGCTCGGCCTCCAGACCGTCGGCCACATCGGCCGGGTGCGCCGGGTCGGTCTTCAGAATGGCGTGGAAGGCCTCCAGGGCGTCGGTCGGCAGATAGTGGGTGTGGATGCCCAGAAAGACCGTGTCCGCCGCCTTCAGCCGGGCACCGGTCATGGCCAGCCAGGTCCCGGTCTCACCCGGCAGGCGCGACAGGAACCAGCCACCGCCGACGTCCGGAAACAGGCCGATCCCCGTCTCGGGCATGGCATAGGTCGTCCGCTCCGTGGCGATCCGGACCTCGGCTGGTTCCGAGATCCCGACGCCGCCGCCCATGACGATGCCGTCGACGATCGCTGTGATCGGCCTCGGATAGGTGAACATCAAATGGTTCAGCCGGTATTCCGTCAGGAAGAAGGCTCGCGCCTCGACCGCATCGCCCGCCCCGCTTTCGGCAATCATGCGGATGTCACCGCCGGCGCAGAAGCCCCGCTCGCCGGCGTGGTCAATGACCACGGACTTCACCGCCGGGTCCTCGCGCCACGCCAGCAGCGCCGTCGTCATCGCCTCGCACATGGCCTTGTTCAGCGCGTGCAGGGCCTTGGGCCGGTTCAGGGTGATCCTCCCGATCCCGGACTGGACGCGGATCAGGACTTCAGGCTCGTCGGTCATGGGCGGGGGTCTAGTCAGGGGCGAGACCGCGGTCCAGCCTACTGCCGCATCATCTCCCGCGCCGTGATCACCCGCATGATCTCATTGGTGCCTTCCAGGATCCGATGGACCCGCAGGTCCCGGACGATGCGCTCCAGCGGATAGTCCTTCAGATAACCATAGCCGCCGTGCAGCTGCAGCGCCTCGTCGGCGATCTCGAAACACAGGTCGGTGGCCATGCGCTTGGCCATGGCGCACCATTTGGTCTTCTCGGGATGGCCCGTGTCGATGGCCCAGGCCCCACGCAGAACCATCAGGCGGCAGGCCTCCAGCTGGGTCGCCATGTCGGCCAGTTTGAACTGCACATTCTGGAACTCGGCCAATGACTTGCCGAACTGCTTTCGGGTGGTGACATAGGCCTGTGCCGTCTCCAGCGCGAGCCGCGCGCCCCCCAGGGAACAGGCCGCGATGTTCAGCCGGCCGCCGTCCAGACCCATCATGGCATAGCGGAAGCCGTCTCCCTCCTTGCCCAGCAGGTTGGCCGCCGGGATGCGGCAGTCGTCGAAGGAGACGATGGCCGTCGGCTGGCTGTTCCAGCCCATCTTCTTCTCCTGGGCCCCGAACGACAGGCCGGGCGTCCCCAGATCGACGACAAAGGCCGAAATGCCCTTCGGTCCCGCCTCCCCCGTCCGCGCCATGACCACATAGACGTCGCTGGTCCCGGCCCCCGAGATGAAGGCCTTGGACCCGTTCAGCACCCACTGGTCGCCGTCGCGCGTCGCCGTGGTGCGCATGGCCGCGGCATCGGAGCCGGAGCCCGGCTCGGTCAGGCAGTAGCTGGCGATCTTCTCCATGGTCGTCAGGGCCGGGACATAGCGGCCGCGCAGGTCGTCGGAGCCGAAGCCGTCGATCATCCAGGTCGCCATGTTGTGGATCGAGATGAAGGCCGCCGTCGACACGTCGCCCCGCGACAGCTCCTCGAAGATCACCGCCGCCTCGACCCGGCCCAGCGCCATGCCGCCGTGCTCCTCGCCCGCATAGATGGCGGCGAAGCCCATCCCGGCCGCCTGCCGCATGACGTCGACGGGGAAATGTTTGGTCTCGTCCCACTCCGCGCTGTGCGGGGCAAGTTCGGCCTCGGCGAAGGCGCGGGCCGCATCCTGAATGGCGCGCTGGTCGTCGGTGAGGGCGAAGTCCATCAGGCGTTTCTCCGATCTTTTGCGGCGCTTCTACCGACTACCCGGCTCGATGGGGAGGGGCTATGACCCGGACATGACCGCGTCGTTTTCCCCCGCCCCCTTCCCCCTCGCCCGCCCCCGCCGGCTGCGCGCCAGCCCCTGGGTCCGGCGCCTCGTCGCCGAGACCACCCTGACGCCTTCCGACGTGGTCTGGCCGCTGATCGTGCACGACGGCGCCGACGACC
>CAMCIP010000195.1 GCA_945874855.1 Brevundimonas vancanneytii | reverse complement strand
AATGAGGACTGGGTCGAGCACGCCAAGCTGGAGATGTATCTCGACCAGGTGTTCGTGTTCACGCCCAAGGGCCAGCTGATCACCCTGCCGCGCGGCGCCATGCCGCTGGACTTCGCCTATGCCGTCCACACCGAGGTCGGGGAGACGGCGGTGGGGGTGAAGATCAACGGCGAGCTCAAGCCGATGCGGACCCCGCTGACGAACGGCGATGTGGTCCAGATCGTGCGGGGCGCCAAGCGCGAGGTGCCGGCCGACTGGCGCTCCCTGACCGTCACGGGACGAGCCCGCTCGGCCATCCGCCGCACCATCCGCAGCACCGAAAAGGTCGAATACCAGAAGCTGGGCCGGGCCACGCTGGAGCAGACCCTGGCCCGCGTCGGCAAGACCCTGAAGGACGTCGCCCTCGCCCCCGCGCTCGATCAACTGGCCATCGACGACGAGGACGAGCTGTTCACCGCCGTCGGCCAGGGCCGGGTCTCGGCGGCGCGGGTGGCCGAGACCCTGTTCCCGGCGCTGAAGGGCCAGATCAAGACGGTGAAGGCGAGAAAGCGCATCGTCGACGAGGAGGCGCGGCTCTACGTCAACGGCGGCGGATTGACCCCGGGCGTCAGTATCCATTTCGGCGCCTGCTGCTCGCCCCTGCCGGGCGACCGGATCGTCGGCATTCTGGAGCCGGGGCAGGGGCTGACGGTGCATACGATCGACTGCCTGCGCCTGGCCGATCTCGGCGATGACGACACGGCGGTCTGGGAGGACCTGCAGTGGACGCCCAAGGCCGAGACGGCGGGGCTGGCGGCGACGCGCCTGCGCACCACCATCCGCAACGCCCCCGGCGTCCTCGGCGCGGTGGCCACCATCATCGGCGAGGCGGGCGGCAACATCCTGAACCTGAACATGACCCGTCGTCAGCAGGACTTCTTCGACGTCGACATCGACGTGGAGGTGCGCGACGTGCGGCACGCGACGACGATCATGGCGGCGCTGCGGGCCAATCCGTCCGTCGACACGGTGGATCGGGTGCGCGGCTGATCGTCCCCCCGCTTGCAGGCGGCCCCGGCGCGGCCTAGGTCGCGATCATGACCTCAGAAGACGTGCTGAACGAGTTCCGCGACGCGGGCGCCCTGCGGGAAGGACATTTCGTCCTTTCGTCCGGCCTGCACAGTCCGGTCTTCCTGCAGAAGAACCTGGTGTTCATGGACGCGCGGCGCTGCGAGCGGCTGTGCCGGGCCCTGGCGGAGAAGATCACCGCCGCCGTGGGCCAGGTCGATGTGGCCGTGTCGCCGGCCGTCGGCGGGATCATTCCCGGCTATGAGACGGCGCGGCATCTGGGCGTGCCGTCCATCTATGTCGAGCGCGAGGGCGGCGCCTTCCGTTTTCGCCGCGGGTTTCATCTTGAGCCGGGGCAGAAGGTGGTGATGGTCGAGGACATCGTCACGACCGGCCTCAGCAGCCGCGAGTGCATTGCCGCGATCACCGCGGCCGGGGGCGAGGTCGTGGCTGCGGCCTGTATCGTCGACCGCTCCGGCGGCCGGGCCGACGTCGGCGTACCGCTGGTGGCCCTGGCGACGCTGGATGTGCCCGCCTATGCCCCCGACGCCCTGCCGCCTGAACTGGCCGCCCTGCCGATCGAGGACCCCGGCAGCCGGCGGATTGCGCGATGACCGCGCGCGTTCGCCTCGGCGTCAACATCGACCATGTGGCCACCGTGCGGAATGCGCGAGGCGGCAGCCATCCTGACCCTGTCCGCGCGGCCCGCACGGCCCTGGAGGCGGGCGCGGACGGCATCACGGCCCATCTGCGCGAGGATCGTCGCCACATCACCGACGCGGACATCGCGGCGCTGAGCGGCTGGTGCGATCAGGCGGGCAAGCCCTTGAACCTCGAAATGGCCGTTACGGAGGAGATGCTGGCCATCGCCCTGCGGCACCACCCGCACGCCGCCTGTCTGGTGCCCGAGCGGCGTGAGGAGGTGACGACCGAGGGCGGTCTGGCCGTGGCGGGCCACGAGGCGCGGATCGAACCCTGTGTCCGGGCCCTGGTCGCGGCCGGAATCCGGCCGTCACTGTTCATCGAGCCCTCGGAAGATCAGGTGCGGGCGTCCGCCGCGGTCGGCGCGCAGGTGGTGGAGTTCCACACCGGCCGCTACTGCCATCTGACCGCAGACGCGCGGCCGCCCGAACTGGCGCGGCTGGCCGGGGCCGCGCGTCTGGCCGCCTCGCTGGGGCTGGAGGTCCACGCCGGCCACGGCCTGGACTTCGCCACGGCGGCCGAGGTTCTGGTCATCCCCGAGGTGATGGAGCTGAACATCGGGCATTTCCTCATCGGGGAGGCGGTCTTCACCGGCCTGGATGCGGCCATCCGGCGCATGCGCGGGGCAATGGACGCGGCCCGGTCATGATCGTGGGGGTCGGGGCGGATCTGTGCGACATCCGTCGCATCCAGGCCTCGATCGACCGGTTCGGCGCGCGCTTCACCCACCGGTGCTTCACCGAGCTTGAGCGGACGCGGTCCGAGCGCAAGCCGGACGCGGCCTGGAGCTATGCCAAGCGGTTCGCGGCCAAGGAGGCCTGCGCCAAGGCTCTCGGCACCGGGATGCGCCGCGACGTCTACTGGAAGGATATGGGCGTGGTGAACCTGCCTTCCGGGCGGCCCACCCTTGCCCTGACCGGTCCGGCGGCAGAACATCTGAAGCGGCTGATGCCCGCGGGGCATGAGGCGCAGGTGCATCTGACGCTGAGCGACGAGCATCCCTATGCACTCGCCTTCGTGGTGATCGAAGCCTTGCCCGTCACATAATCAGCCTATACGCCTTGCGCGGAATACAAGCCCGACGCAGTGCGGGCGGGGGACATCGTCATGACCGAAGCCGAAAAGCAGCACGACGCCGCCGAGCCGTCGCCGACGCCCGAAACCGTCGATCCCGTGGCGCCCGTCGAGGATGTCGCCCATCCCGTTGATGCCGAGGCGACCGCCGAGGATCACGCCGCGGAGACCGTGGAGCCCGCAGAGGCGGCGGTCGCCGTCGCGCCTGAGCCCGCCGCCGCGGAACCTGAACACGTCGAGCCGGTCGTCGCTGCGCCCCAGCCGGAACCGGCACCCTATCCGGCACCCCAACCCGTGACCATTCCCGCCGCGGCCGCGGTCGGGACCGCCGCCGCGCCGGGCGCCTCATCCTCCGGCGAGGGTGACGGCCGCCGTCCGGTCTGGAGCGATCAGGGCGATGCGCCCGACCATTCCGACGACGAACCGCCCGCGCGGCCCCGGAAGGGCGGCGGCGGTGGGTCGGGCGATGAGTTCATCGAGATCCTGAAGACCGTGGTCTTCGCCCTGCTGATCGCCGTGGTCCTGCGGATCCTGCTGTTCCAGCCCTTCACCATCCCGTCGGCCTCGATGGAGCCGAACCTCTATGAGGGCGACTACATCGTGGTGTCCAAGTGGACCTATGGCTATTCCCGCCACGCCATTCCGTGGAGCCCGCCGCTGTTCGAGGGCCGGATCATGGGCTCGGCGCCGAAGCGCGGCGACGTGGCGGTGTTCAAACTGCCCAGCGATGACACGACCGACTACATCAAGCGCGTGATCGGCCTGCCCGGCGACCGTGTCCAGATGATCGCCGGCACCCTGCACATCAACGGCCAGCCGGTTCGTGACGTGGTGGTCAGCAATGAGGCGGTGTCCGACGCCTTCGGCTCGCGCCCCGCCACCCAGTTGCGCGAAACCCTGCCCGAGGGCCGCAGCTTCACCATCCAGGACTTCGGTCCCGGGGCCATGCTGGACGACACGCCGGTGTTCGAGGTGCCCGAGGGCCACTATTTCATGATGGGTGACAACCGCGACAACTCGGTCGACAGCCGCGACCAGTCCTCGCAGGGCGTGGGCCTGGTCCCCGAAGAGAACCTGATCGGCAAGGCGGAGATCATCCTCTTCTCCTGGTCGCCCGGGGCCTCGCTGTTCAACCCGGTCAGCTGGTTCACCAAGGTGCGCCCCAGCCGCTTCTTCACGGTCCTTGACTGAGGACCGCGGCGCGAACCGCCGCGCCGAGGCGGTCCGTGAGCTGACCGCGCGGCTGGGGCACGATTTTGCCCGGCCGGAATTGCTGGACGTGGCCCTGACCCATGCCAGCGTGGGAGAGGGGGCCGAGCGCGACGCCCGCGGCCGGCCCTTCGTCGACAATCAGCGTCAGGAGTTCCTGGGCGACCGTGTCCTGGGCCTGCTGGTCGCCGAACGGCTGATGCGCGACTTCCCCCAGGCTGACGAGGGCGAGATGTCGTCGCGGCTGCATGCCCTGGTCGACAAGGCCGCCTGCGCCCGCGCCGCCGAAAGGCTGGGACTGGGCCCGGCCCTGCGCCTGTCACCGGGCGAGTCGAAACAGGGCGGCCGGCGACGCGAGGGCGTGCTGGGCGACGCCATGGAGGCCGTGCTGGCGGCGGTATTCCTCGACGGGGGCCTGGACGCCGCGCGCGCCACCTTCGACCGGGCCTGGGCCGAGGAGCTTGCAACCCCGGCGCCGCGCAGTCTGAACAATCCGAAATCCGCGCTGCAGGAATGGTCCCTGGGCCGCGGTCTGGGTCTGCCGACCTATCAGGTGACAGCGCGAACCGGGTCGGATCACGCCCCGACCTTCACCGTCGAGGTGACGGTTCAGGGCGTCGCACCCTTGACCGCACAGGGTCGGTCGCGTCAGGAGGCGGAGAAGGCGGCGGCCGTCGCCCTGTTGTCC
>CAMCIP010000194.1 GCA_945874855.1 Brevundimonas vancanneytii | reverse complement strand
AAAAATGCCAGACGGTCTGTAAGCCGGGTTCTGTCCCTGCAAGCAGGTGACGGTCATTCCTCTGGACCGGCCCTTACGGACCGGTTCTCGCGACCAACCCGGACGCCTCGGGCGGTGAACCCTGCGGGCGAACCCGCGCGACGTCCCTATTCGGTCTTGCTCCCGGCGGGGCTTGCCATGCCGTCCGCATTGCTGAGGACGCGGTGGGCTCTTACCCCACCCTTTCACCCTTCCCGGCCTCGAAAGGCCGGAGGTTTGCTTTCTGTGGCGCTGTCCCTCGGGTCGCCCCGGGCGGGCGTTACCCGCCGCCGTTTCACCGTGGAGCCCGGACTTTCCTCGACGAGGCCGAAACCCCCCCGCGACCGCCCGACCGTCTGGCAGGAGGAGAGATGCGCTCGATGGCGGCGGGGGTCAACTTTGTGGCCCTCTCATGCTAGACTTCGAGCATGGCCGAGCCCGTCCCGCTCAATTCCTACCCGTATCCGGACACCCCCGAGAACCGTGACGCCCGGTTGGCCTGGGAGCGCGAACGGCTGGCTGAGGCCGAAGATGACATCGCAAACGGTCGGGTGATCTCCGGCGACGAGGCGATGGCCTGGCTCAAGGCCGAACTTGCAGAGGCCGAGGCGGCCATGCTGCGAGAGGCCGAGTGAGCGACGACTTCAGCGTCGAGTTCACGGCCCGATCTCGGAAGGACCTGCAGCAGGCCCGGGAATGGCTGACACAGCCGGGGAGCGGTCGCCAAGCGCACCTTCGCTACCTTTCGATACTCAAGGCGCTGTCTGACCTGTCGGTCTCGCCGTTCCGGTGGCCGATCAGCGACCATGTCGGGTTCCGCAAGCGCCCGATCGAAGGGTATCGCATCTTCTACAGCATCGACGGCGCGCGCCGCATGGTCGTGGTCCGCCGAATTCTGGGCCCCGGGCAGGATACGAACAGCCTCTAGGGGACCCGTCGGCCGAAGACCTCAGTTCAGCACTCCCGTCACGCTCTCCGCGCTGGCCAGCTGGAGCAGCCCCACCAGCCGCGCGCGCGTCTCGCCGTCGGCCACCCCGTCGACCGCCGCCGGCCGCCAGTGGCGCTGGAAGGCCTCGACCGTCAGGCGCAGCGCGTCGTCATAGGCGGTGCGCGGCGTCACGCCATAGCCCAGCCGGTGCAGACCGGCGCTGAGCACGGTCACGCCGATCCCCTCATCGCCGGGGCTCAGGGGGACGCCGAGGGCCGCGACCCGCTCCATGGCCGGCTCGAACCACAGGCCGTGGCGCGCCTCGGCCAGCCGCTTCCAGGGAAAGCGTTCGCCGGGGTCCTGCTTGCGGTCGGGGGCCAGGTCGGAATGGCCGATGATGCGGGCGTCGGGAATGGCCCAGCGCGCGCGGACGTCGTCCAGCAGGGCGATCACGGCCGCGATCTGGACGTCGGGAAAGTCGCGATAGCCCCACTCATGGCCCGGATTGACGATCTCGACGCCGATCGAGGCGGCGTTGCAGTCGGTCTCGCCCTGCCAGACGCCCTTGCCGGCGTGCCAGGCGCGGCGCTCCTCGGCCACCAGACGCAGGATCGATCCGTCCTCGTCGACGACGTAGTGGGCGGAGACGCGGGCCTCCGGGTCGCGCAGACGGGCCACGGCGTCGTCGGCCGACTTCATGCCCGTGTAGTGGAGCACCACCATGTCCGGCGGCGCACGGCGGGCGTCGAAATTGCGAGAGGGGGCCTCGACGATCGTCAAGGTCACCGTGTCAGCGCCGTTCCCAGCCGTAGGCCACCCAGGTGCCGTCGACCTTGTGCGCCTCGATCACCTCGGGGTCGGAGGCGCGCCGCGCCGGACGGCCGAAGCTGCGGCGCGCGCGCAGGGCGAAGGTGGCCAGGGCCAGCACCAGGCCGCCGATCAGGGCCATCACCGCCATGGCCGCCGCGGCGAACACGGCCAGCACCGCGCCCACCGCCATGGCACAGGCGGCGGCGATCAGGCCGACGAAAGCGGCCAGGGGGCCCAGCAGGCCGCGGCCCCCTTTGCGAGCGTTGGAGCGGGCGTCGGGGCCGAGGGCGGCGAGGCGATCGAACTGGGGCATCAGCACTCCTTCAACCTGGGCAATGTCGGGCCGCGGAGCTGAACGGTCAAGGAACCGGCCGTTCACGCTGCGGTGTAGGCGCGCCTCAGCCGAACGGACGGTCGGCCAGGACCACGGCCCCCTCGCTGCGCATCCGCTCGGACTCCAGCCGGCGGGCCACGGCCTGGGCTTGCGGGTCCTGGGCAACCCCGCCCAGGAAGACCAGGGCGCGCGCCGCCTCGCCTGAGACGCCGAAGGCCTGCGACAGGGCCTCCCACGGGCTCAGGGGGGTGGGGAAGCGCTTCAGGCGGACGTCGGCGTCGGCCGGGATCTTGGCCAGTTCGCGCGCCTTGGCGATGGCCTCCTCAAGACCGCCCAGCTGGTCGACCAGACCCAGCTGCAGGGCCTGGGCCCCGGTCCAGACGCGGCCGCGGGCGATCTCGCGCACCCGGGCAGGGGCGAGGTCGCGGCCGCGGGCGACGCGGACGATGAAGTCCTCATAGATGCGGTCCATGCGCGTCGAGATGGCGGCCCGCTGGGCGGGCGTCCATTCCTCGGCGACCCCGAAGGAATCGGCATACTCGCCGCCGACCGACAGGCCGCGGACGTCGACGCCGAACCGGCCCAGGGCGTCGGCCAGCACGAACTTGCCGCCGAAAACGCCGATCGAGCCGGTCAGGGTGGCGGGCTGGGCCACGATGTGGTCGGCCTCGGCGCTGATCCAGTAGCCGCCGGACGCGGCATAGGCGCCCATGGAGACCACCACCGGCTTGCCGGCCTTCTGCGCCGCCCGCACCGCCGAGGCGATCTGCTCGGACGCCTCGGGCGAGCCGCCGGGCGAGGAGACGCGCAGGACGATGGCCTTGACCGACTTGTCCTCGATCGCGTCGTAGATGGCCTCGGCCGTGTCGTCCGACATGATGTTGCCGCCGCCGCCGAAAGGATCGCCACCGCCGCCGGTGCCGGTCATGATGGCCCCCTCGGCATAGATGATGGCGATGGCGTCCGAGCCGGAACCGGCCCGCTCGCCCCTGGCGTCGACATAGTCGCCGAACTCCACCATCTCGGCCCCGCGACCGGCGCGGCGCATGGCCTCGGCCTCGGCCGCCTCGACCTCGCCGATATGGCTGATCAGCCCCTTCTGACGGGCCTGTTCGGGCGTCCAGGGACCGCCTTCCAGCTGGGCCTTGAGGGCGGCGGGGGTCAGTTTGCGGTCGGTGGCCGCGGCGGCCACGGCGCTGTCGTAGATGGAGCCCATCCAGGCCAGTGACGCCTCGCGGTGGGCGGCGGTGAAGTCGGACTGGGTGTAGACGTTGACGGCGTTCTTGTACTCGTAGCGCTGCTCGAACTCGGGCTGGACGCCATACTTCTGGAAGGCGCGGGCGAAGAAGATCTCTTCCGTGGCCAGGCCGGTCACCTCGAAGGTGGCGCTGCCCTGCATCCACAGTTCCGAGGCCGAGGCACCGACCATATAGCTGGAGATGGAGGCACCCACCGGCATGAAGCCCTGGGAGTGGGCGATGACGATCTTGCCCTTCTGGCGCACGCGGCGGACCGCCTGACGGACCTCATCGGCCGCGGCGGGGCTCATGCCCGTTTCGGGCAGTCGGATCAGTACCACCTTGATCGCGGAATCATCGGCCGCCTGGGCCAGGCCGTCGACGATCTCGATCACCGACAGGGAGGCCCCGCCGAACGACAGGGGATTGGTCGAGGGGCTGTCGCTGACGCCCTGACGCAGGTCCAGTTCCAGCACCGCATTGCGGGGCATCGACGGCTGGGACCCGGCCGAGGCCGCGGCCATCGTGATCAGCACCACCGGCACGACCACGATGAAGAGCACCAGCCCGGTGAAGACGCCGAGCACGGTGAGGAAGAACTGTTTCATGGGAAGGATCGTCGTCCGGGTTCCAGGGGGCGGGCGTCGCGAAGGCTGAACCATAGGGGTGGAACGGTGACCGTCAAATGAACCTCCCGTAAGGAGCGAGCGCCCCGGCGGCGGCCCCGGCATGGTGCACTGCGGCGCCCCGATTGATGCCCGGGCGCAAAATCCCTATATGAGCGGCCTCAGAGCGGGGGCTGGATCGCCCCGCGTCGCCTCAAGGGCCGCACTCCCCATGCTGGTCACCCTGATGAAGTCCAAGCTGCATCGCGCCACCGTGACGCAGGCCGACCTCGACTATGAAGGCTCGATCGCCATCGACGCCGACCTGCTGGATGCCGCCGGCATCTTTCCGCACGAACAGGTTGATGTGCTGAACATCACCAACGGCGCGCGCTTCACCACCTATGCCATCGAGGCCCCGCGGGGATCGAAGGTCATCGGCGTCAACGGCGCTGCCGCCCGCCTGGTCCAGAAGAACGACAAGGTCATCGTCGTGACCTACGGCCAGATGCCGGAAGAAGAGGCCCGCCAGTGGTCCCCGACCGTGGTCCTGCTCGACGACCACAACGAGATCAAGCGCGCGGCTTGATGGCGGCCGGGTTCCGGCCTCCCCTCCGCGTCAGGAGGATCATCATGGAACGCACCATTCGCGCTGTCCGCTGGCCCCTGTACGGGGCCTTCGTGCTCGCCTCCGTCGTCGCGACGATGCTGGCCTTTCCGGTCGGGCTGACGGCGCTCGGCCTGGAGCCGAACGACGTGACCTTCCTGCCCCTCTCCCTCACCGGCCTGCCCTGG
>CAMCIP010000193.1 GCA_945874855.1 Brevundimonas vancanneytii | reverse complement strand
GGCGAGATTCTTGTGGTCAGCCACCCGGAGGGCGTTCGTCACGTTCTGTCGTCCAACGCCGCCAACTATGAGAAGGGCGCCCTGCAGCGCCGCGTGCTGGGCCCCATGCTGGCCGAGGGACTGCTGCTGACCGAGGGCGAGGCCTGGCGCCGCGTGCGTCGCATCCTGGCCCCCCTGTTCACCCCCGCCCGCACCGCGACCATGACCCGCCCCATGGCCGACCGATCGCGTCGCCGGGTCGACGGCTGGCGGCTGGACCTTGGCCCGCGCGTGCTGAACCTCGACGCCGAGATGTCGGGCCTGACCTTCGACATCCTGTCGGCCGCCCTGTTCTCGGACCAGCTGGACGGCGACGCCGAAGGGTTCGAGCGGGCGCTCAACAGCTATCTGTCGCTGGCGGCGCGGATCGACCCGCTGGACGTGCTGGCCGCGCCCGACTGGATCCCCCGCCTCGGCCGGGTGACGGGCGCCGGCGCCGGCCGCTTCTTCGAAAGCCGGGTCTCGGCCCTCGTGGCGCGCCGCCGGGCCCAGGTCGAGGCCGGCGATGTCGTGGCCGACGACCTGCTGACCGCCCTGCTGACCGCCCGCGACGAAGAGGGCGGTGGGGGCCTGTCGGACAAGGAGGTGGCCTCCAACGTGCTGACCTTCATCCTCGCCGGTCACGAGACCACCGCCCGCACCCTGGGCTGGGTCCTGCACCTGATCAGCCGCACCCCCGAGGTCGCCGCCCGCCTGCACCTGGAGGCCGACGTCTTCGACGCCGAAGCCCCCGACTGGGCCGACCGCCTGCCCTGGACCCGCGCCGTGATCGAGGAGGCCATGCGCCTGTTCCCGCCGGCCCCGACCCTGGCCCGCCGCGCCCTTGGCCCCGACGTCGTCGGCGGCCAGGCCATCGGCCCCGGGACCGCCGTGCTGATCTCGCCCTGGGTGCTGCACCGGCACGACCTTCTGTGGGATGCGCCCGAGGAGTTCCGGCCCGAGCGCTTCCTGCCGGAGAACCGCAAGTCGGTGGACCGCTGGGCGTACATCCCCTTCAGCGCCGGCCCCCGCGTCTGCATCGGCGCCGCCTTCGCCCTGAACGAGGCGATGATCGCCCTGGCCACTATCCTGAAGGCCGCCACGGTCGAACCCATCGCCCCGACCGAGCCCCGCCCCGTCCACCAGATCACCCTGCGCAGCGCCCAGCCCATCCGCCTGCGGCTGCGGCCGCGCCAACCTCTCAATCCTCGCCCGTAGGGGGAGGGGGACCGCGGCGGGCGAAGCCCGACGGGGTGGAGGGGGTTCGGTCCGGCACGGGCGTCCGAACGTCGACCACCCATGCTGCGGAGACCCCCTTCCACCCCCGTCGCTACGCGCCGGCGGTCCCCCTCCCCCTACGGGTGAGGATTTGTGTCCCGTCCGTCACAATCGACCGCTATCGGGAGACGATCACTCCGGAGTCGTCCCATGCGCCTGCCCGTCCCCTCGCGTCGTTCCCTTCTGCTGGCGCTGGGAGGCGGGGCGGCGATGTCGGGGCTGGCGCGCGGGGCCCTGGCCGATCCGGTCTGGGCCGAATACCCCTTCCAGCTGGGCATCGCCGCGGGCGACCCGACGCCGGACGGCTTCGTCATCTGGACCCGTCTGGCCCCGCGCCCCCTCGAGCTGGGCCACGGCATGCCCTCCGCCCCTGTGCCGGTGAAGTGGGAGGTCTCGACCACCCGCGGCTTCGGCGACGCCGTGGTGCGCTCGGGAGAGTTCGTGGCCCGGCCGGAACTGGGTCACGCCGTCCACGTCGAGGTGACCGGTCTGGAGCCGGGCCGCGAGTATTTCTACCGCTTCGCCTCGGGCCGCGAGCGCACCCCCTTCGGCCGCGCCGTCACGGCGCCCGCCGCCGGCGCCCCGGTCGCCCGCGCCCGCTTCGGCGTGGTGGGCTGCCAGGCCTATGAGCAGGGCTTCTACACCGCCCACCGCAAGGCCGCCGAAGAGCAGCTGGACTTCATCTACTGCTACGGCGACTACATCTACGAGGGCCGCGGCAACCGCACCTACACCGGCTCGGGCGGCACCAGCGAGAACCCGCGCATGCATGTGGGCGGCGAGATCTACAGCCTCGACGACTACCGCCGCCGCTACGCCCAGTACAAGATGGATGCCGACCTGCAGTCGGCCCACGCCTCCACCGCGTGGTACTGCACCTGGGACGACCACGAGATCGACAACAACTGGGTCTCGGCCCTCGACCAGGACGGCACCGATCCCGCGGTCTTCATGCTGCGCCAGCAGGCGGCGATGCAGGCCTGGTACGAGAACATGCCGGTCCGCCGCTCGGCCTTCCCCAAGGGCTCGGCCCTGCAGCTGTATCGCCACGCGACCTGGGGCGATCTGTTGGACCTGAACTTCCTCGACACCCGCCAGTACCGCTCCGACCAGCCCTGCAACGACTCCTGGGCCCAGAACTGCGCCGCCGTCGATGCCGCCGAGGCCCAGGTTCTGGGCGAGGCCCAGGAGCAGTGGCTGTACCGCAACCTCGACCAGTCGCGCGCCCGCTGGAACGTCCTGGCCCAGCAGGTCATGATCATGGACCTGGACCGCCGCGAGGGCCCCGAGGTCGGCTACAACCTCGACACCTGGGCCGGCTATCGCATCCCGCGCTCGCGCCTGCTGCGCCGCATCAAGGATCGCCGCATCCAGAACGTCGTCGTCCTGACCGGCGACGAGCACCAGAACTATGCCGGCGAAATCCACCTCGACGGCCGCGACCCCTCGGGCGCCCCCATCGCCTCGGAGTTCGTGACCACCTCCATCAGCTCGTCCGGCGACGGCGTCGACCAACGCCCGGATGGCCGCCGCATCCAGGCCGACAACAGCTTCCTGAAGTTCAACAACGCCCAGCGCGGCTACGTCGTCTGCGACGTCACCCCCGAGGCCTGGCGCACCGAGTTCAAGGTGCTGGACAAGGTCTCGGACAAGAACGGGACGCTTTCCACGCGGGCGACCATGGTGGTCCAGTCGGGCGACGCGCGGGTGGTGGCGGCCTGACGGTCAGATCGCCGGCATCGCCTGGCTCAGCCGCCCGCCGACCCGGATCGGCTCGATCCGCGTCGCCAACCCCGTCCGGTCGTCGGTCTCGACATAGACCCCGCACACCGTGGCCGGGCCGCTGGCCGGCGCATAGCGTCCGCCGCTGATCCGCGTCGTGAAGCGCCGCAGGGGCTCCTCCTTCTCATTGCCGATGACGCTGTCGTAGTCGCAGCAGCCGCCGGCGTCGGTCTGATAGGCGGTGCCGCCCGGCAGGATCTGGGCGTCGGCGGTGGGCACATGGGTGTGGGTTCCCACCACCAGAGACGCGCGCCCGTCGCAGAAATGGCCCATGGCCATCTTCTCGCTGGTCGCCTCGCAGTGCATATCGACGATGACGGCGTCGGCGGCGACGCCCATGGGGCAGGCGGCCAGCTCCTTCTCGACCGCGCTGAACGGGCAGTCCATCGGGTCCATGTGGACGCGGCCCAGCACATTCATCACCAGCACCGTCTTGCCGGAATGGGTCTCGAACAGATTGGCCCCGGCACCCGGCGCGTCCATCAGCCGGGGATAGTTGGCCGGGCGGATCAGCCGCGGCTCGCGCACGATATAGGTCAGGGCCTCGCGCTGGTCCCAGCTGTGGTTGCCCAGGGTCAGGCAGTCGGCCCCGGCCATGAACAGCTCGCGCGCCGTGTTCTCTGTGATGCCGAAGCCGCCGGCGGCGTTCTCGGCGTTCACCACCACGAAATCGAGCTTCAGGTCGCGCTTCAGCCCGGGCAGGTGGTCGGAGATCCCGTCCCTGCCCGACTTGCCCACCACATCGCCGAAAAATGCCAGCCTCATTCGAAGGGCCTATAGCCGACCTCGGTCAGAACGCCATGCAGCCGAACGTCATGGGCCTCGACCGGCAGGCCCGCGACCTCCTGTCCGGCATAGGCCAGGCCGATCCGCACTGCATGCGGGGTCGCGGCGAAGGTGCGGTCATAGTGGCCGCCGCCCTGCCCCAGCCGCCAGCCCCGCGCGTCGAAGGCCAGCAGCGGCGTCAGGATCAGATCGGGCACCACCGCCTCCGCCAGCGGCAGGGGCCCCGGCACCCCGGCCGGATCGGCCTCCAGCGGATCGCCCGGCGTCCAGCGGCGAAAGATCATCGGCCCGTCGCGGTCGACCGCCACCGGCAGGCACAGGGCGCGCCCGGCCTCCAGCAGGGCGCGGGCCAGCGGCAGGGCGTCCAGCTCGGTCCCGATGGCGTGGTAGACGGCCGTCAGGCCCGCGACGGGCAGATGCGCGACATGGCGGGCCGCCCTGGCCGCCGCCCCGGGCTCCAGCGCCGCCAGCCGCCGGCGCTCCGCCCGCATCGCGGCGCGCAGCTCGCGCTTGTCGATCATGCCGTCGCCCCCGGCCTCCCACGGCCCGCCCCAGCGCTAGGCCAATCGGTCCCGGCCCTCAAGCAGCGAGCGCCCGCGGCGCGACCCTCCGATCAAGTCGGAGGGTGACGACGACCCGGCCGCCCTCAAGCAGCGAGCGCCCGCGGCGCGAGCGGTAGGGCCCAAAAGGAAAAGGGTGGCGGCGCCGCAAGAGCCGTGAAGGACGGTTTGATCCTCTCGAGCCTGGATGACCAGGTGGGCGCCATGTGCCCAAGCCCTCGAGCCTGGACAGGGACAGCTCCCTTCGAGTGAATTAAGGCCGCGAGGATATGTTGCCTTCGACGAGAGCCGCAGCAGGACCCGCCG
>CAMCIP010000192.1 GCA_945874855.1 Brevundimonas vancanneytii | reverse complement strand
GTTGGCGTTGGCGTTGACGTTCACATTGACGTTGATGTTGCCGTAGTCACCGCCTCCCGGCGGATGGGGCGGCGGCGGCCGGTCGCAACAGGGCGTGGGCGGCGGCGGCGGGGGCGGAGGTGGCGGCGGCGGCTCGCAGCACGGCGGCGGCGGGGGCTGGCAGCCATGCCCGCACTGCGCCTGCACCTCCTCGGCGAAGCCCGTCAGAACGAGGAAGCCCAAAACGCCGGGCAGCCAGGTGATCGTGCGCAACCGCATGGGTCGCCTCCACTCAGTCGACATCGGCCCCGTGCCAGCAAGATTCGGGCCGCTTCAGCCCGCGATAGGGCCCCACCACCCCTTTCGATTCCGTTTCCAGCCCCGGCCCCGACCTTGCGGCGCAGGGCGTGGAGGCCGGGTTCATGTTCCATCCTGACACGCACGCCCTGATCGACCTGTGGACCACGCTCAGCCGTGCTGCGGGTCCCCGCGCGACCCTGCCGGACCGCTCGGCCCTTCGGCCCGATGCGTTGGGCGCGAGACTGACCCGCGTCTTCATGGCGGAGCGTCTGGGGGATGACGCCCGCATGCGCCTGGCCGGCGACTGGCTGGAGGCCTTTCATGATCAGCCCTTGACCGGAACCGGGCTGCTGTCCCTGTGGCGCTCGCCGTCCCAGGCCATGGTGGCCGCCGCGCTGCGTCAGACGGTGCGCGAGTCCCGCCCTGTGGTCATCGTCGCCGCAGTCGGCGTGGGCAATCCGCCGGTCGAGGTCACCCTTGCCCCCTTCCGCAAGGGCGCCGCCGGCGATGAGCACATTCTCGGCCTCTATGCGCCGACCGCGACCTTGACGCTGTCTGCACACACGGCCCACCGTCTGACCGCGCGCGTCTCCATCGCGGTCGGCGACGCCCTGCGCCCGCCGCTGGTGCTTGCGGCCCTCGACGGGCGCCGCATCGCCTAGCTGCGTGAATTCCGTTGTGGCATGACGCCGGAATGGGCCACGCCGTCACGACGACAGAACTCTATCTGATCGCCATGCTGATCATCTTCAGCGTGCCCTATCTGCTGTGGCGCCTGTTGAAGACCGAGCATTGGGCACCGCTGGTGGTGGTCCAGATCGTGGGCGGCATCCTGCTGGGTCCCGGCGTGCTCGGGGCCGTCTTCCCCGCCTACTACGCCTTCGTCTTCACACCCCAGGTCGTGACCGCCCTGAATGGCGTCGCTTGGTGGGCCGTCATGATTTTCGTCTGGATCGCGGGTCTGGAACTGGACCTGCGCCAGGCCTGGGCCAATCGCGTCGAAACCAGCGTCACCGCGGGCCTTGCGCTGGGCGCACCCCTGGTGCTGGGCAGCCTGGCTGCCGTCGTCATGCTGACACAGCCCGGCTGGGCCGGACCCGAGGGCGAAACCTGGCAGGTCGTGCTGGGCATCGGCATGGCCTGCGCCGTGACCGCCCTGCCGATTCTGGTGCTCTTTCTCGAAAAGCTGGACGTGCTTCGCCGACCGCTGGGCCAGCGGGTTCTGCGCTATGCCAGCCTCGACGACATCGCCATCTGGGCCGTTCTGGCCCTGATCCTGCTCGACTGGGACAGGATCGGTCGTCAGGGGGCCTTCCTCGTCGGCTTCACAGCCGCGACCCTCGCCGTGCGCGCCCTGATGCGACGGATCCCTGAGCGGGATCGCTGGTATGTCTCGCTCGTCTGGCTGGCGGCCTGCGGCGTCGCCGCCGACTGGGCGGGCCTGCATTTCATGGTCGGTGCCTTCCTGTCCGGCGCGGTGCTGGATGCCGACTGGTTCGACCGTGAGCGCATGGACCGCTTTCGCGACCACGTGCTTCTGGCCTTCATGCCCGTCTTCTTCCTGTCGACGGGGCTGAGGACCCAGTGGGACATGGGCGGGCTGATGGTGTTCGGGGCCGCCGGGCTGCTCTTGGTCGCCTCCGTCGCCGGCAAGCTGGCGGGCGTTCACCTGGCCGGCCGGATCCTCGGCTGGGCGCGGGGCGAGGCCTCGATCATCGGCTGGCTGCTGCAGACCAAGGCCCTGATCATGATCATCTTCGCCAACATCCTGCTAGACAAGGGCATCATCACCAACGCCGCCTTCACGGCCCTGCTGCTGATGGCGGTGGGCTCGACCATGCTGACCATTCCGATCGTGACCCCGCGCCTGAAGCGCCTGCTCGGGGGCGTGGGCGCCGCTCCTAGATCGCCCTGAGGTCGCGGGCGAAGCGCCGCCAGTTCTGGACATAGTGTTCGGCCGAGGCCTCCAGCGCGGCGATCTGGCCCGGCTCGAGCTGGCGCACGACACGCGCCGGACTGCCGACCACCAGGGAGCCATCGGGAATCTCCTTGCCCTCGGTCACCAGGGCCCCGGCGCCGATCAGGCAGTTCTTCCCGATCCGGGCGCGCCCCAGAACCACCGCGCCGATGCCGATCAGGCTGTGGTCACCCACCGTGCAGCCATGCAGCATCGCCATATGTCCGACGGTGACGCCCCGGCCGAGGGTCAGCGGCTCCCCCATGTCGGTGTGCAGCACGGAGTTTTCCTGGATGTTCGTGTTCTCGCCGACTGTGATCGGCTCATTGTCGCCGCGCAGAACCGCCCCGAACCAGACGCTGGCGCCCGGCTTCAGAATCACGTCTCCTAGGACCCACGCACCCGGCGCGATCCAGTATTCCCCCTTCGGCGGAAGCTGTGGCGACTTGTCTCCAAGTGCGTGAATATTCATCAGAACCCCGCCTTACCTCAAGAAAATCCGCTCTTTAAGCGTTTCTAAACCACGTTAGCATCAGACTGCAGTTGCGATTCGAGGTCGCCATTTCGGCCCCGGATCCGAAGCCGGATCAAGCCCGGTCCGGTCAAGCCACGGAGAGCGCGCGTGCGGCGTTCCGGTCGGCGGGTCATCCCGCTGGAGGTTGATCTCTCCTTCGACCCGGGCGGACGCGTCGTCGCTCCTCACTTCCTCCCCTACGTCCGTCGAGGCGATGCTTTCGCAGCATCGCCTTTTTTCATGCCCTGCGGCGACCGGCACGTCCGGACGCCGTCTTCCACTGCCTGGAGGCGTCCATGACCAAGCGTTCGGCCCTGAAGCGTCAGACCCGCGACATGACCCGGGAATTCGGCGTGCTCGATTCCAGCCAATTCATCGAGGACGCCAAGGTGCGCCGCCTGCCGCAGCACGCCGGCCACGGCGGCTGGTCGCCGACTCCCTCCAACGACGAGCGGGACCAGGCCTATCTGAAGACGCTCAAGCCCAAGTCCGACGGCCAGGCCGAGCTGATGACCATGATCGACCATCACAACCTGGTGCTCGCCCTGGGCCCGGCCGGTACCGGCAAGACCTATCTGGCCGTGGCCAAGGCCGTCGAGGCGCTGGAAGCCGGCAGGGTCGGCCGCATCGTGCTCAGCCGACCGGCGGTCGAAGCCGGCGAGTCGATCGGCTTCCTGCCCGGCGACATGGAGGACAAGCTCGCCCCCTATCTGCGGCCCCTCTACGATGCCCTGTCGGACCGTTTGTCGATGAAGCGCGTCAAGGCCCTCATGGCCGAGGGGCTGATCGAGATCGCGCCCATTGGCTACATGCGCGGCCGCACGCTGAACAATGCCTTCATCGTCGTGGACGAGGCCCAGAACTGCACCTACGTCCAGCTCAAGATGCTGCTGACCCGGCTGGGCTGGCACTCGACCATGGTCGTGACCGGCGATCCGCAGCAGTCCGACCTCCTGCCCGGAATCTCCGGCCTCAGCGACGTCGCCACCCGCCTGGAGGCTGTCCCGGGCATCGGCGTGGTCCGACTGGCCGAGCAGGACATCGTGCGTCATCCGCTGGTGGCCAGCATGATCGGCGTGCTCTGATCCAGGCGGGGTAAGCGATCAGGCCGTCGCCGGATTCACGGCGGCGGCCTTTTCGTTGGTACGCGTCCGGGCAGGTCCGATCGGATGGGGCCCCCTCCGCGTCGAAAGGACCGATTCCGGATCAGGCCCGCGCTGCGCCCCGGCCTTCGGTCACGCCAAGGGCCGCCAGGGCCGCGGCCGCGATGTGCTCGGCGTTCAGGCCGGCCTCGGCGTACTGGACCTCAGGCTTCTCGTGGTCCTGGAAGATGTCGGGCAGGTGAAGCGTCCGGATCTTCAGGCCGGCGTCCAGCGCGCCCTTCTCGGCCAGGAGTTGAAGCACAAAGGCGCCGAAGCCGCCCATGGCGCCCTCCTCGACCGTGATCACGGCCTCATGCTCCCGGGCAAGGCGCAGGATCATGTCGGCGTCGAGCGGCTTGGCGAATCGGGCGTCGGCCACGGTCGCCGACACGCCGCGCGCAGCCAGCAGATCGGCCGCCTTCAGCGATTCCTGCAGGCGCGTGCCCAGCGACAGGATCGCCACGGCCGTCCCCTCGCGCACGATCCGGCCCCGGCCGATCTCCAGCGGCGCGGCCAGTTCGGGAATCTCGACCCCCACGCCGTCGCCCCGCGGATAGCGGAAGGCCGAGGGCCGGTCGTCGATCTCCAGACTGGTGGCGATCATGGCCGCCAGCTCTGCTTCATCGGCCGCCGCCATCAACACCATGCCGGGCAGGGTGCCCATGAAGCCGATGTCGAACGATCCCGCGTGCGTGCAGCCGTCCGCGCCCACCAGCCCGGCCCGGTCCATGGCGAACCGCACCGGCAGGGACTGGATCGCCACGTCATGGACGACCTGGTCATAGCCGCGCTGCAGGAAGGTCGAATAGATGGCGCAGACCGGCTTCATCCCGTCGGCCGC
>CAMCIP010000191.1 GCA_945874855.1 Brevundimonas vancanneytii | reverse complement strand
CAGACCGGTCGGGAAGATGTCGAGGCCATCGACAGGGCGTTTCGGCTGGGCGCGACCTCGTTCGTCACCAAACCTCTGAACTGGCGCCTCTTCAGCTATCAAATTCTCCATGTGCTCAGAGCCTCGCGGGCTGCGCGCCCTCTCCGGTCCGAGGTCTCCAGCCTGAGTTCCGCGGCATGACCCTCGCCCGGCGCATGGTCCGTGGCCTGGCAGGACGCGCCCGACGCCTGTGGTCTGACACGCGTGGCAACATCGGCCTGATGGCGGCCCTGATCGGTCCGGGCGTCATCCTGCTCGCCGTCGGTGCCATCGATCTCCTGGCCGTCCGTACGGCCCACAGCCGGCTGCAGAGCATTGCAGACGCCGGCGCCCTGGCGGGCGCGCCCCAGCTTTCGCTCGCCACAGATGGAGCCGGGGCCAGGGAACGGGCCGAGTCCTTCGTCGTCGCCGCAATGAGCGAGTGGGCGGACGCGCCCACCTATACAGGCGCATACGAAGTCATCGATCAGGGCGGTCAGCGCGCCATCCAGGTGGTTCTGCGGGGTCATCGGCCGTCCTTCTTCGGCGACCTCTTGCCTCCGGGCGGCTGGCATTTCGTCGGCGATGCGACCGCGACCTCGGTCGGCCTTGTGCCGCTTTGCGTGCTGATTACGGGGGACAGCAGACCCCGCATGCTGCACATCAAGGAGTCAGGGCGGCTGAGGGCACCCGCATGTATGGTGCACTCCAATCGCGACATCCTGGTACAGGGCGGCTCGATCACGGGCCAGGCGGTCCAGGCGGTCACGTCAGCCACCGGCACGATCTCACCCTCGCCGGGAACCGGCGCGGCTGTCATCGACGATCCATTCGCAAATCTTGACCTTGACCCTGCCCGACACATTTGCAGCGCCGCCGCCCGCCGCCAGCCGCTGAGCCTTACGCAGGGCGTCCGACGCTTGCCGCCCGGCGTGCATTGCGGCGGCCTGAACGCGGCCGGAACGGCGACCGTCTATCTCGAACCCGGAGAGCACTGGTTCATCGGCGGCCACCTGAAAGTCAGCGAGGACGCCCGGCTCGAAGGCGACAATGTCGTCCTGTTCTTCGACACCGCGTCCAAGTTCGACTTCATCGACCGCGGGCTCGTCCGACTGTCCGGTCGAACCGAGGGCCCCTACGCCGGCATCGTTATGGGAAGCACGCGCGACAACCGGCAGAACTTCACCATCTCCAGCGACCACGTCGAAAGCCTGCTGGGCGTGGTCTACGTTCCTTCAGCGCGCATGATTGTCGAGGGCTCTGCGGATGTCGCCCGGGACAGCGCGTGGACCGTGATCGTCGCCGACGGCATGGAAATGAGGGGCTCCCCCTCCCTGTACATCAACGCCGACTACAATGCGTCGGCGGTGCCGGTGCCGGCCGGCGTCGGTCCCCAGGCCGGCAGAAGTCGCCTTCTGGACTGAGACCTGCAGGACGAACGGGCCCTCAGTCGGCGAGAAAGCGACAGGGGCTCAGCTTCAGCCCATCACACATTTCCGGGAAGGCTTCGGCCACCGGGCGTTCACCGGTCGCGATCCAGTTCTCCAGCGCAATCAGGGCCGTCAGATAGGTGGCGTCCTCCAGCCGGCTATGGTCACTTTCGTCCGTCGTGACCTGGACCAGCAGATCCGAGCGGCCTGCGCTGGCGACGGTCGCCGCATAGACCGCCTCTCCGGAGTGAAACACGGTCGGATCGTGCAGGGCGTGCACCGTCAGGGTCGGCGCGGAGATGGCGCCGCTCAGGTCGGCGTCATGGGCCAGCATGGCCACTGCCTCGGGGTCCGCCGCGAACCGTTCGACCCCGGCGTTGAGGGCCGCGTCGTCGTCCGAGCCCGCATAGACGGTCAGTCTGTTGTCGAAGGGATTGCGGCCGCCCAGCCGGACCTGGACCAGGTCCTGGAACAGGAAGGTCGCCCAGCTCAGATGGGCGATCAGCTCGTCTTCCTGAATGCCGGTGACGGCCAGGATCTGACGCTTGCGACGGGTCTGGTCCGCGGTGCGGTCCCTGGCCGAAAGGCCGATGCCCGTACAGGCCTCCACCCGCCGGCGCAGCTCCGTGCGCGTCATCGTCGCCCCGGCCGGGAGACCCTGCCAGACGGGATAGGAAGGGTCGGAAGGCGCCGGATGGTTGCGGCAGAAGTATTGATAGACGGCCCTGAGGTCCGCGCGGAACCGATAGGCCTGCGTGCCGCCGTTCAGGACGCCATTGGTCAACAAGACCCCATCATAGACCAGCCCGCCATCCTCGGCGCGGCCATGGAGCTCTTGCGTCTTGGCCGCGACGTTCCCGCCCCAGGACTGGCCGTGGAGCAAGGTCTGCCGCGGCCGGCCATACAGGCTCCAGAACACTTCCCGGCTACGCTCGACATCCTCGGCCGCGGAGCGCACGCCATAGCCGCCGCGACGATAGGTCGAGCCGATCCAGGCGTAGCCGCGCCGGACCATGACCGAGAACCGGTCCAGATCCTCGAGCGAGTCGGCCACGTCGGGATCGCCGGTGCGCGGCCCCCCATGCGCATGGACGATGAGGCGGCCGTTCCAGTCGCGGGGACGCGCGATCACCAGCCAGGCGCCGGCGGTGTCGCGCATCTGCAGGCACTGGACGTCGGGGCCGACCGATCGGGGGCATGCGACAGGCGTGGGATCGCCGACCGCATCCGCCCGGGCCGCCGGCGCAGCGAGCGCCAGCAGCAGGGCGATGGCGACGCCCGGTCCGAAGGGGATGGACCGGGCACCACGCGCCGGCACTGTCCTAGAACTCGCGCCGGATATTGACATAGACATAGCGGCCCCAGGGGTTGTGCACCGAGCCGCGATAGCCGCCGTCGGCGAGGGGCGGACCCTCGTCGGTGAGGTCCCGCACACCGACCCGCACGCGGGTGGAGTCCGCGAACTCATACTGGCCATAGAGGCTGGTCACCAGCTGGGAGTCGACCTCCCAGGGATTGCCCGAGGCGCCCAGCAGGCCGGGCTGCTCGAAGCTGCTGACATACTGGCTGGACAGGCCGACGCGGACGGGCCCGTGGCTCCAGGTAAAGGAGCTGGACACCTTCCACTCCGGGCGACCGTTCTGGCCGATCAGGTCGGACGTCTCCGGCAGGGGGGTGCCCGCATTGATCCCGCCCGTGGCGCGGGCATCGAAGAGCAGGTTCACGATCGGCCCGGGGTCGCGGCTGAACTCGTCGAGGCGGGTGCCGTTCACACTGGCCTCGAACGAGCCCAGAGGCGTGTCGTCGAGGGACCAGTACAGCGCCACATCGATACCGCGGACGGTCTGCGGCAACAGGTTGATGAAGCTGTCATTGATCGAGATGGCGTCGCCGACCGGCGCGAGGCCCGTGCCGGTGAACAGGGCGATGTCGGTGGCGTCCACAGGGCCGCGATTGACGAGCGGATTGGTCCGCCCGTTCAGCCGCTCATAGTAGTCAAAGGCCAGCGCCGTCTGGACGCCGAGCAGGCCGACGATGTCCTCCTGCTCGATCCGCCAACGGTCGAAGGTGAGGGTAAAGGCTCCGAGCTCGGGCGGCAGGAAGGTGGGCTGGAAGACCAGGCCATAGGAGGTGTTGACGCTGGTCTCCGGCTCCAGGTTCGGGTTGCCCGCCACCAGCAGCGAGAGGCCCGAGGTGTTCTGGCCGCACTGGCTGAAGTTGGTGATCCGGCCGGCCCGCAGATCCGCCTCGCAGCGGATGTAGTCGATGCCGGTGCCGAGGCGGGCGTACTGGGTCGCGTTGGTCTGTTCCAGGTTGGGGGCCCGGAAGCCCTCGGAATAGGACCCGCGCAGACGCAGGCCGTCGAACACGTCCCAGGCCACGGCGATCTTGGGGCTCGTGACCGAGCCGAAGTCCGAATAGTTCTCGACCCGTACGGCCAGCTGCACGTCCAGTTGCTGGATCAGCGGCACGCTCATCTCCGGCGAGACCAGCGGCACGGCGAACTCGAGATAGGCCGAGCCGACCGTGCGGTCGCCCTCGGTGTCCGGGTTGGGACTGACCGCCGCGACGTTGGTCAGACTGAACTCACCGCTGACACTGTCGGTGAAGGTGAAGGTACCGTCGAGATTGGCGTCGCGGTCGTCCTTCTGGGTCTCTTTCCGGACCTCAAGGCCGAAGGCCATGCCGACGTTGCCGCCCGGCAGCTGGAACAGGTCGGAACGCGACAGGCGGAAATCCGCCATGCTCAGGGTGGTGCGCGAAAGGCGGCGCATGTCGAAGACAATGGCGTCGATCGCGGCCGCCGAACTGGTCGTGCAGTCACGGGTCGTGGTCGCATCGACGCAGCCGCCGCCAAAGGGATTGTAGGCATCAGGCGTCGACAGGGCCAGTTGGGCCTGCAGCGCGGTCCGATTGATGTTGGGCGACACGTCCTCGGCTTCCGCCTCGGAATAGAGGACCGCCGCCTCCCAGTCGTAGGCGCCCCACTCGCCGCGCAGGCCGGCCAGAAGGCGGGCCTGGTAGTTGTCGACCCTGACCGTCTGGAAGCCGGCATCGACGTAGCGGTAGCTGGTCATCTGAACCGGCAGGCCCGTCGTCGGCACGCCGGTCAGGCCGGGCAGGCGATTCGGGTTGATCGAGCCGTTGGCGAAGGTGACGGGGCCGAAGGGGTTCCAGTAGTTGCTGGCCGGAATCCAGATGCTGTTCAGATTGACCACGGGCGGCTGAACCGCCTCGCTCTCGGCAACATAGAAGCCGACCTCGCCGAAGGCTTCGATCCCATTGTCCAGCTCATA
>CAMCIP010000190.1 GCA_945874855.1 Brevundimonas vancanneytii | reverse complement strand
GCCGTCCACCACCGTGTCCAGCAGGGGCCGGGGGCCGACCTTCAGCATCGGCTTGGGGGTGTCGCGGGTCAGTTCGGCCAGGCGCGTGCCGCGGCCGCCCGCCATCACCACCACGGCGCTGGACCGTTCGGGGATCTCCAGGAAGTCGGCCGTGGTCGACAGGCCGACCACCTGTCCGCCCGCATCGACCAGCGGCAGCTGGCGCAGGCGTCGGGAGCGGAGCAGCCCCAGCCGGGAGGCCGGATCCAGGTGAGCGGGCGCCACCGAGGGGGCGGGGTTGGCGACCGGACCGCAGGGCCCATCCAGATCGTCGCCGCGGATCAGGGCCCGGCGGATGTCCCCGTCCGACAGCGTCCCGAGCAGGCGTCTCTCCGGATCGACCACCAGCGCGATGCCGGCTGCCGAGGCATCAATGTTGCGCAGGGCGTCCCGCAGGCTGGCGTCGGGCGCGATCAGGGTGCGTTCCCAGTTCTTCATGATCCGGCCTCCTCCGCGTCCAGAGCTTCATCACGCACATAGGCCCGTCGCGCGGTCCGCCCACGGATTGACCACCAGTCCATCGGCGACAACCCGTCGGCGGGACGTTTGGCGGTGACATTGGCCCCGGTCAGCGGCTCGCCCGCGGCCAGATCCCGGGCTGCCACCAAAGACCGGCGGGCGACCAGACGGTTGGGCAGCTCGACGGCGGCCGGCGCCTTGATCCCGTCGCCAAGCGCGGCCTCCACCGCGCGGACGGCACGGACCATGTCGGCCAGTTCGCCGGGCTCCAGCGAGGCGGCGTGGTCGGGGCCGGGGCGAGACCGACTGAGGGTGAAATGCTTCTCGATCACGCGCGCGCCGAGCGCGGCGGCCGCGAGCGCGACCGTCGTGCCCAGGGTGTGGTCCGAATAGCCGACCCGGACGCCGAACCGCTCGGCCATCGCGGCCATGGCGCGCAGGTTCACCACCTCGACCGGGGCCGGGTACTGGGTCGTGCAGTGCAGCAGCACGACACGCTCGGCCACGGCCGCCCGCCCTTCCGGCGACGCCAGCGCCGCCTCCATCTCCGTCCTTCCCGCCGGCTCGCCCGTCCGCGTCAGGCCGAAGGCCACGACCGCCAGGGCCTGGCCCACCTCGTCCAGAGTCGCCATGCCGGTGGAGATGAACAGCGGCCGGCCCATCCGCGCGGCCTTCAGCAGCATGGGCCCCCAGGTCAGGTCGCCCGAGCCGATCTTGATCGCCGGCATGTCGAGGCCCGCCAGGAAGTCCAGGCTATCCATGTCGAAGGCGGTGGACATGAAGGCGATGCCGCGCGCACGACACCGCTCGGCCAGGACCAGATGGTCGGCACGGCTGACCTCCAGCGCCCGGATCATCTCCATCTGGGCGCCGTCCGATCCGGTGTTGACGGCCTGATAGGCGGCCTTCATGGCGCGCGGGGTCAGCAGGTCGCCGGCCGTGAAGGTCTGGAACTTGACCGCGTCGGCGCCGGCGTCCGCCGCCACATCGATCATCGTCAGGGCGTCGGCCAGGACCCCGTCATGATTGACCCCCGCCTCCGCGATCACGAACACCCGGTCAAACATGCCCCGCCTCCCCGTCCATGAATCGCTTGTGCAACAGGGCCCTGCCGTCGGGCGCCGATTGCAGCACCTTGAGGATCCGCGGCACGCTGCGACCGTCGCCATAGGGATTGACCATGGCCGCGGCGGGCAGGGCCAGCGCCCGTGCCAGGCCGTCCTGCACGGCGTCCGGTCGGGCGGCGACGCGGATCACGCTGGGCCCGGCCAGCCGGCCCTGCTGGCGCCGGCCGACGTCGAGCGTCGGCACACCCAGGGACGGGACCTCGGCCAGGCCGGCGGAAGAGTTGCCGACCACCGCCTCGCACCGGGCCGCCAGCGCCGGAAAGGCGGCCCCGAGGGCAGCCAGAACGCGGACGTTCGGCCGGCCGTTGGCCCAGGTCGACAGCCGGGCCGCGATCGCCTCGCCTCCGGGGTCGCCATTGGGGGCGGTGAACCACAGGGTCCACTCCGGGCCCAGGTCCTCCAGCCCGGCCAGCAGACCCTCGAACTCCCCCAGGCCGAGGTCGGGCGCGAGGGTGACGGGGTGGAAGGTGACCAGCAGGTTGCGGCGGCCCAGCGGGGCCGCGAGCTGCGCCACGAGACGGCCCTCGTCCAGGGCCGCCGCCTCGGCCAGAACGTCCAGGGCGGGATTGCCGACGACGTGGACCCGGTCGGCGGGCTCTCCCATCTGGCGGATGCGGCGCGCGGCGGCCTCATGAAACGGCAGGTGCAGATGCGAGAGCTTGGTCAGGGCGTGGCGGAAGCCGTCGTCCATGGCGCCTTCGGAGACGTCGCCGCCGCTGAGATGGGCGAGGGGCACGCCGGCGAGCACGGCCGCCTGGGCCGCCGCCAGAACCTCGAACCGGTCGCCCAGCAGCAGCAGCAGATCGGGGGTCAGGTCGGCCAGGGCCCGGCCCATGCCGTCCAGCACGCGGGCGGCGCGCGTGGCCGCGGTCCCCTGCCCCCAGTCGATCCGCGCCGCGATCGGCAGACCTTCCGCCTCGATCGCGCGCACCGTCAGACCCTGGTCAGGGTCGAGGTGGCCGGCCGCCACGATCAGATCGACCGGCAGACCCGCAGCGGGGGCCGCGCGCGCCACAGGGGCCAACAGGTTCCAGTCGGCGCGACCTGTCGTCAGGATGCAGAGGCGGCGGACCACGTCTTCACTCCTCGACGCCTTGGGCGTCATGCCTCAGCCTATCAGTCGGGGGTGATTCCCCCCATCGTCGGCGAAGGAACGACCCATGAGGATCGCCATCTGCGGGACCGGCGGCCTGGCGCGCGAGATCGCACCGTTGGCCCTGGCCCAGGTCCGGGCCGCCGGGAGCACAGCGCCCGACCCGGTCGTCTTCGTGCCGGCCGATCCCGGGGACCTGTCCCCCGTCGCCGGCCTGCCGGCCCGCGCGCTGGATCAGCTTGAGGCCGACTATGCGCTGATCGTGGCCGTGGGCGACGGCGGACTGCGCCGCCGCATCGCGGAGACGGCGGGCGAGGGCCGGGGCTTTGCAACGGTGATCGCCGACACGGCCCGTCTGCGGGGGCGTCAGACGATCGGCGCGGGCGCCATGCTGTGCGACGGCGTGGTGGTGACGGACGCGGTGGTCATCGGCCGGCATTTCCTCGCCAATCCCCGGGCCCTGGTGATGCACGACTGCCGGATCGGCGACTTCGTGACCCTGGGCCCCGCGGCCGTGATCAACGGCAATGTGGAGATCGGCGACGATGTCTGGATCGGCGCGGGGGCGGTGGTGAAGAACGGTCGGCCGGGCGCGCCGCTGCGCATCGGCCAGGGCGCGGTCGTGGGCATGGGCGCCGTCGTGATCCGGGACGTGGCGCCCGGCGAGACCGTCGTCGGCAATCCCGCGCGGCCCCTGCAAGGCTGAGATCATCGACCGAGCGCCGCGCTGGACGGCAGGTTGATGACCGCATCCTCCAAGGCCTCGGCCACCGGCAGGGCCGCGCGGGGGGCGTCGGCATACATGGGCAGGCGGTGCATCAGGGTCCACAGCGGGCGGACCTGGACCCCGTCGGCATTCAGCCGCTCCAGGATCGCGTCGCGCACGGCCCGATCGGGGCGCGCCAGAACGAGGGCGTTCAGCCAGGCGTTGGGGCGGCAGCCCGCCGGTTCGGTCAGGATCCGTACCCCCTCCAGATCGGCGAAGGCGGCGGCATAGCGGTCGGCGAGGACCCGCTTGCGCGCCAGCATGTCGGGCAGCCGCTCCATCTGGGCGACGCCGAGGGCGGCGTTCAGGTTGGGCAGCCGATAGTTCCAGCCGACGGCGTCGTGGTCATAGGTCCAGCCCCCGCCGCGCCGGGCGGTGGTGGTCAGATGGCGGGCGCGCCCGGCGACGTCCGGATCGCGCGTCAGGATGGCCCCGCCCCCGCCGGTGGTGACGATCTTGTTGCCGTTGAAGCTGAGCGCGGCGGCCAGGCCGGCGCCGCCGACGTGGACCCCGTCCTGCGTCGACCCCAGGGCCTCGGCCGCATCCTCGACCAGGGCAAGGTTCCAGCGGGCGCACACGTCGGCCAGGGCCGGCAGGTCGGCGGGGATGCCGAACACATGGGTGACCGTCAGGGCCCGGAGGGTCGCTCCCGTGGTGCGGTTCACGCAGCGCCCGTCCTGGACCCGGGCCACGGCCTGCAGATGCGCCTCCAGCGCCACGGGATCGACCGCCAGCCGGTCGGGACAGGCGTCGATGAAATGGGGCCGGGCGCCGCAGTGGCTGACGGCATTGGCGGTGGCGACGAAGGTCAGGGTCGGGGTCAGGACCTCGTCGCCCGGCCCGACACCAGCCAGCATCAGGGACATGTGCAGGGCGGCGGTGCCATTGACCACGGCGATGGCGTGGTCGACGCCGGTGAAGGCCTCCAGCGCCCGATCGAACCGCCCGACGTAGGCCCCGGCGGTCGAGACCCAGCCGGTCTCGATGCAGTCGCGGACATAGTCGGCCTCATGCCCCTCGAACTCCGGCGCATGCAGCGGCAGGGTTCCCTGCCCCGCCACCTGCCGGACGGTGGCCAGAATGCGGTCTGCCAGGCGGGATGCGGTCAGGTCGGTCACAGCATGTATTCGCCGGGCCGATAGACGGCCAGGTTGGCGGGGTCGGCGAACCAGGCCACGGTCCGCTCCAGCCCGCGGGCGAAGCCGTCGCGGCCGCCATGGGCCGGCGCCCAACCGGTCAGCTCGCGCATCAGGGTCGCGTCGCACCACAGCCGTTCGACCTCCGAGGCCTCGGGGCGCAGGCGGGCGTCGTC
>CAMCIP010000189.1 GCA_945874855.1 Brevundimonas vancanneytii | reverse complement strand
GATTTTCCGCGCCCCGGCGGCCCGTGCAGATAGACGCCGCGCACCTGCGGCCGGCCCCCGAACAGCTTGCGGCGGGACAGGTCCTTCTCCAGCCGCGACAGGGCGGCCACGGCGGCGGCCTGGCCGGGATCGGCGGTCAGTCGACCCTCGGCGAGGCGTTTCTCATAGGCGATGCGGATGCGGGACGGCATGTTTCCGGCCTTAGCTCGCGAATGTGACGGCGAAAAGCGATTGCGTCCCCCGCGCGAAGGCCTAAATCCACGCCCTCACCAGACGCTCAAGCAGCGAGGCCCCGCGGGCCGAGCGGTAGCGTGTCCGAGGGACCAGAACATATGGCTTATGCCGTCGCCGTCGTGGGCGCCACCGGGGCCGTGGGCCGCGAGATGCTGACCATCCTCGAGGAGCTGGACTTCCCCGTCGCCGAGATCCACGCCGTGGCCTCGCGCAAGTCCAGGGGCATGGAGGTCTCCTTCGGCGACCGCACCCTGAAATGCCAGGACATGGAGAGCTTCGACTTCTCGAAGGTCGACGTGGTGCTGATGAGCGCCGGCGGCGACGTCAGCCGCGAATGGTCGGAGAAGATCGGCAAGGCCGGGCCCATCGTCATCGACAACTCCTCGGCCTTCCGCATGGACCCCGAGGTGCCGCTGATCGTGCCGGAGGTGAACCCCGACGCCATCAAGGGCGCCCGGGCGAAGAACATCATCGCCAATCCCAACTGCTCGACCATCCAGCTGGTGGTGGCGCTCAAGCCCCTGCACGACGCCGCCGGCATCCGCCGCGCCGTGGTCTCGACCTATCAGTCGGTGTCCGGCGCGGGCAAGGAGGGCATGGACGAGCTGTGGACCCAGACCAAGGCCATCTACGGCCTCGGCGACGCCCGGCCCAAGGTCTTCGCCAAACAGATCGCTTTCAACGTCATCCCCGCCATCGGCACCTTCCGCGACGACGGCTACACCGATGAAGAGGCCAAGATGTGGGCCGAGACCCACAAGATCCTGGACCCCGCCATCCGCCTGACCGTCACCTGCGTGCGGGTGCCGGTCTTCGTCGGCCACTCCCTGTCGGTGTCGCTGGAGCTGGATCGCCCGCTCGCCGCCGACGAAGCCCGGGCCATCCTGCGCGAGGCGCCGGGCGTGCTGGTCATCGACAAGCAGGAGGCCGACGGCTTCGTCACCCCGGTCGACACCGCCGGCGAGTTCGCCGTCCACGTCAGCCGCATCCGCAAGGACGTCTCGGTCGACAACGGCCTGTCGCTGTGGGTCGTGGCCGACAATCTGCGCAAGGGCGCCGCGCTCAATGCCGTCCAGATCGCCCAGCTGCTGGACGAGACCGGCATGATCAAGCCGCGCAGCGGCTATCGCACGCTGACGGTGTGAGCCCCGCCCCCCCGGCCGTGGCGCCCCGCCCCGCGGCCTTCGGGGCCGCCTTCGGCTGCTATGTGATCTGGGGCTTCATGCCCCTGCTGTTCATGGGCCAGGCGGCGGCGGGGTTCGGGTCACTGGAGATCCTGGCCCACCGCGCCCTCTGGTCTGTGCTGTTCGCCGGCGGCCTGGTCTGGCTGGCCGGCCAGTCGGGCCAGGTCCGCGCCGTCCTGTCCCGGCCGCGGACCCTTGGCTGGCTGGCCCTGTCCACCCTCCTGATCGGGCTCAACTGGGGCGTCTACGTCTGGGCCACCACCCATCAGGCGACCCTGGAGGCCAGCCTCGGCTACTACATCAATCCCCTGCTCAATATGGTGGTGGGCCTGTGGCTGTTCCGCGAGCGGATCGACCGGTTCGGCTGGGTGGCGATCGGCCTGGCGGCCGTCGGCGTCCTGTTCCAGGTCCTGGCCCTGGGCCGGCCGCCGTGGATCTCCCTGATCCTCGCCTTCAGCTTCGCCAGCTATGGCATCATCCGCAAGCGCGTGCCGGTCGACGCCCAGGCCGGCCTGTTCGTCGAATGCCTGCTGCTCCTGCCTCTGGGCGTGGCCTGGGTGGCCTGGCTGACGGTCTCGGGCGGCGGCGTGGCCTTCGACGGTCCCGTCCAGACCGCCTGGGCCCTGCTGAACGGGCCCGCCACCGTCCTGCCCCTGGCCCTGTTCGCCTGGTCGGCGCGGCGCCTGCCCCTGTCGACCCTGGGCTTCATCCAGTTCCTGGCGCCGACGCTGCAGTTCGCCGTCGGCGTCTGGGCGGGCGAGGCCCTGACACCGCTGCGGATCACCTCCTTCGCCTTCATCTGGGGCGGGGCGGCGGTCTTCGCGGCCGGGGCCTGGCTGCGCCACCGCGCCGCCCACGCGGCCCTGAAGCGGGCCGAACCGGTCTAGAATCCCTCGTACAGCGCCGCGATCAACCGTTGAGCCCGGGGGTCACCGATCAGATGGGGCGACTGGCGCGTCATCACATAGGCCGCCGACACCCCCGTGGCCGGATCGGCGAAGGCGCAGCTGCCGCCCCAGCCGCAATGGCCCACCGCGGCCGGGTTGGGCCCGAAGATGCCGGGCCCCTTGTTGCGCATGAAACCCGCCCCCCAGCTGAGGGTGAAGGGCAGGACCCGGTCGGGCCCCCAGCTGCGCTCGCGCAGCGCCTGACCCAGCACGCCGGGCGACAGCAGGCTCCGTCCATCCAGCACCCCGCCGTTGGCCACCGCCCCCATCAGCCGCGCCAGCCCGTGGGCCGTGCCGTGCAGATTGACCGAGGCCAGTTCCATGCGCCGCCACGGCCCCGACTCCCGCGGTCCCGGCGCCGATCCACGATCGAGGAAGGCGGCGCGCTTGATCGCGTCGAGCGTCCCGAGGTCGGGCGCGGCCGAGGGCTTTCGCATCTGGGCCACGCGCGCATCCTCGCCCTCGGGCAGGCCCAGCCACAGGTCGAGGGCGAAGGGTTCCGCCCAGTCCCGGCGCAGGGCCTCGCCCAGGCTGCGGCCCTCGGCGAGGCGGAAGACCTCGCCGGCCAGCAGGCCCCCGGTCACGGGGTGATAGCCGGACCCCTCGCCCGGCGGCCACATCGGCGCCTGGGCGGCCAGCCGCGCCAGGGCCGCGGGCCGGTCGTGCCAGATGTCCGGATCGACCGGTCCGTCGAAGCCCGGCAGACCGGCCTGATGGCTCAGCAGCTGGCCCACGGTGATCCGGTCCTTGCCCGCCGCGCCGAAGGCGGGCCACAGGTCGGCGATCCGCTCCTCATAGGCCAGCCGGCCCCGCTCCACCGCCCCGGCCATCAGCACGGCCATCACGGCCTTGCCGGTCGAGAACACCGGCGTCAGGGTCGTCGGGGTGAACGGCCGGGTCCCGGCAAGGTCGGCATGGCCCGCCCACAGGTCGATCACCGGCTCCCCGGCGCGACAGACGGTGAAGCGTGCGCCGACCTCCTGCAGGCCGGGGATCGGGTCGACGAAATTGGCGGTGAAGGCGGCCCGCACCGCCGAAAAGCGGTCGGGGCAATGTCCATGGATCTCGGGTGCGCTCATACCCCGCCTCTAGCCGCCGATTGTGACGCCAGCCACCCTCGGACGCCCTCCGCCGCCACCGCGCCGGAGGCGAAACAGGCCTGCAGCAGATGGCCGCCGGTGGGAGCCTCCCAATCCAGCATCTCGCCCGCCACGAAGACGCCGGGCAGGTCCGTGAGCATCAGCCCGTCGTCCAGCTGGTCCAGCCGCACGCCCCCGGCCGTCGAAATGGCCCGCGCCAGCCCCTGGATGCCGGTCAGCTTCAGCCGCACCGCCTTGATCCGCCGAGCCAGTTTGTCGGCCCCGGCCGGAACCTCGCCCGGGATCTCGCGCATCAGCCCCACCGCAGGCGGCGACAGGCCCGCGGCCTTGCGCAGCCAGTTGGACAGGCTGTCGCCCCCACGCGGCCGGGCCAGGCGCGCGGCCAGGGCCTCGATCGACAGGTCCGGCCGCAGGTCGACCGTCAGGGTGGTCGCGCCCTCGCGCGCGATCGTCTCGCGCAGGTCGGCCGACAGGGCATAGACCGCCCCGCCCTCCAGCCCATAGGCGGTGATCAGGGCCTCGCCCCGCACCGTGCGGTCGCCATGGCTCAGCGCCACGGCCTTCAGCGGCGTCCCGGCGAACCGCTCGGCGAAGACGGGCGACCAGGCCACGTCGAATCCGGCGTTGGCGGGTCGCAGGGGCGCGAGGCCCACGCCGCGGCTCTCCAGGATCGGGACCCAGCCCCCGTCCGACCCCAGCCGCGGCCAGCCGGCCCCGCCCAGCGCCAGGATCAGGGCCTCGGCCGCAACGGTACGCACCCCTTCCGGGGTCTCGAACCGGACCGCGCCGTCGGCGTCCCAGCCGGTCCAGGTCCAGCGCGTCCGCAGCTCGACCCCCAGCCCCTCCAGCCGCGCCAGCCAGGCCCGCAGCAGGGGCGAGGCCTTCATCGCCTGCGGGAACACGCGTCCGCTGGTGCCGACGAAAGTCGGCTGGCCCAGCCCCTCGGCCCAGGCGATCAGATCTGCGGGTGAAAGCGCCTCCAGCCAGCGGCTCACCCGCCCCGCCCCGGCGCCATAGCGGTCAGTGAACCGGTCCAGCGGCTCGGAGTGGGTCAGGTTCAGCCCGCCGCGCCCGGCCATCAGAAACTTGCGGGCCGGCGACGGCATGCGGTCGGCCACGATCACGCGCAGGCCCGCCGACGCCAGCCGCTCGGCGGCGAACAGGCCCGCGGGCCCGGCCCCGACGATCAGGACCGGGGAGAGGTCGGAGGGGGGTGCGGTCATGCTCCGGGTCTGGCCGAAGCCGGACCCGGGCGCAAGGCGAGGACCCTTTGGGCCTTTGTCACTTGAGTGGACTCGCTCGTGCTTACTGCGTGCGGCTAAGGCAGCAGGCTCATCACAGCGGGCACCACGCTGCCTGAGATCAG
>CAMCIP010000188.1 GCA_945874855.1 Brevundimonas vancanneytii | reverse complement strand
CTGGACCGCCACATCGTCGGCCAGGCCGACGCCAAGCGCGCCGTGGCCGTGGCCCTGCGCAACCGCTGGCGGCGCAAGCGCGTGCCCGAGGGGCTGCGCGACGAGGTGACGCCCAAGAACATCCTGATGATCGGCCCCACGGGCGTCGGCAAGACCGAGATCGCGCGCCGTCTGGCCAAACTCTCGGGCGCCCCCTTCCTCAAGGTCGAGGCGACCAAATTCACCGAGGTCGGCTATGTCGGCCGCGACGTGGACCAGATCATCCGCGACCTCGTCGAGGCCGCGCTGGTCATGGTCCGGGAGCGCCGCCGCGCCGATGTGCGGGCCAGGGCCGAAGCCGCGGCCGAGGCGCGCATCCTCGACGCCCTCGTCGGCCCCGGGGCCCAGCCCGCGACCCGCGACAGCTTCCGCACCAAGCTCCGCGCCGGCCTGCTGGACGACAAGGAGATCGAGATCGCCCTGTCCGACACCGCCTCTCCGCTCCAGGGCATGGACCTGCCCGGTGCCGGGGGCGTGGGCATGCTCAACCTGTCCGAAATGCTGGGCAAGCTGGGCGGCGGCCGCACGAAGACGATCCGGACCACCGTCCGCGACGCCGTGGCTCCGCTGACGTCCGAAGAGGCCGACAAACTGCTGGATCAGGACAGCCTGACCCGCGAGGCCGTCGTTCTGGCCGAGCAGGAGGGCATCGTCTTCCTCGACGAGATCGACAAGGTCGCCGTCCGCTCCGAGGCGCGCGGCGCCGACGTGTCGCGCGAGGGGGTCCAGCGCGACCTGCTGCCCCTGATCGAGGGCACCACCGTCTCGACCAAATACGGGCCGGTGAAGTCCGACCACGTCCTCTTCATCGCCTCGGGCGCCTTCCACGTCGCCAAGCCGAGCGACCTGCTGCCCGAGCTGCAGGGCCGCCTGCCGATCCGGGTCGAGCTGAAGGCCCTGACGCGTGAGGATTTCGCCCGCATCCTGACCGAGCCGGAGGCCAATCTGATCCGCCAGAACCAGGCCCTGATGGCCACCGAAGGCGTCGACCTCACCTTCACCGCCGACGCCGTCCAGGCCCTGGCCGACGCCGCCGTGGCGGCCAATACGGCGGTGGAGAACATCGGCGCGCGCCGGCTGCAGACCGTGGTCGAACGGGTGCTGGAGGAGCTCAGCTTCACCGCCCCGGACCGCTCGGGTCAGGCCGTCGTCGTCGACGCCGACATGGTCCGCGACCGCGTCGCCGACCTCGCCCGCGACGCCGACCTGGGCAGGTACATCCTCTGACTCCCCCTCCCGCGAGGGGAGAAGGGATCGGTTGCCTCACCCCCGCCCCGTTCCGTGCTATAAGCCGCGCCCTTCCCCGAACGTGGATCGTCTCTTGAGCCTGACCCTCGACCTGTCGCGCAAGCCCGCGCCCGCGCCCCCCGCCCCCGTCAACCTGACCGGTCTGACGCGCGCCGGCCTGCGCCAGGCCCTGATCGACGCCGGCGTCTGTCCGCCCGAGAAGGCGCGCATGCGGGCCAGCCAGGTGTGGAGCTGGATCCACCACTATGGCGTCACCGACTTCGCGGCCATGAGCAATGTCGCCCGCGACATGCAGGTGAAGCTGGCCGAACACTTCACCCTGGCCCGCCCCGAGATCGTCGAGCGTCAGGTGTCGAACGACGGCACCCGCAAATGGCTGATCCGCACTGCCCCGGGCATCGAGATCGAGACCGTGTACATCCCGGACGTCGGCCGCGCCGGCGCCCTGTGCGTGTCCAGCCAGGTCGGCTGCACCCTCAACTGCACCTTCTGCCACACCGGCACCCAGGCCCTGGTCCGCAACCTGACCGCCGCCGAGATCGTGGCCCAGGTCCAGGTCGCCCGCGACGATCTGGAGGAATGGCCCTCGCCCAAGGAAGACCGCCGCCTGTCCAACATCGTCTTCATGGGCATGGGCGAGCCGCTCTACAATCTGGATGCCGTGGCCGACGCCATCGACATCATCTCGGACAATGAGGGCATCGCCCTGTCGCGCCGCCGGATCACCGTCTCGACCTCGGGCGTCGTGCCGATGCTGGAGCCGCTGGGCACCCGCACCCAGGCCATGCTGGCCATCAGCCTGCACGCCACCAACGACCCCCTGCGCGACGTGCTGGTGCCGCTGAACAAACGCTATGACCTGGCCCAGCTGATGGCCGCCATCCGCGCCTATCCCGGCCTGTCCAATGCCCGCCGCGTCACCTTCGAATACGTCATGCTCAAGGGCGTCAACGACAGCCCCGAAGAGGCCCGCGCCCTCCTGCGCCTGATCGAGGGCATCCCCGCCAAGGTCAATCTGATCCCGTTCAACCCCTGGCCGGGCACGGACTATGAGTGCTCGGACTGGAAGACCATCGAACGCTTCGCCGCCATCCTCAACAAGGCCGGCTACGCCAGCCCCATCCGCACCCCCCGCGGCCGCGACATCCTCGCCGCCTGCGGCCAGCTGAAGAGCGAGAGCGAGAAGGTCAGGGCGAGCGCCCTCAGGAAGGCCGAACGGGACGCAGCGTGAGGCCCGGCCGGGCTCGTGCCGCCATCGCCCGTACCCGCTCCGACGACGGACCGTAATCATTGGTCGCCGACTGTGACCCGGACGCGCTTGCGGATCGGAGGGGGATTGGGGCATTGCGGGAAGGCTTCTTCCTCCCGCCCGGTTTCCCGCTCCGATGGAATCCTTCCTCTCCGACCTGCTGGCCAGCCCCGAGGTCCAGGCCTTCGCCAGTGGCTTCCCGGTCCTGCTGCTCCACCTTGGCGTGACCCTGGGCCTGCTGGTGGGCGGGGCGACGGTCTATGCCGCCCTGACGCCGTGGAAGGAGATCGCGCTGATCCGCCAGGGCAATTCGGCGGCGTCTGTGGCCTTCGCCGGGGTTCTGGTGGGGCTGGCCATTCCGCTGGCGGTGTCGCTGACCTCGTCCACCTCGGTGCGCGAGATCGCCCTGTGGGGCGTGGCCACGGTGATCATCCAGCTGCTGGCCTTCCGCGTCGTCGACCTGATCCTCAACGGCCTGCCGCAGCGCATCCGCGAAGGCGAGGTCTCGGCGGCCGTGCTGCTGGTCGGGGCCAAGCTGGCCACCGCCCTGGTACTGGCCTCGGCTCTGGCGGCCTGAGGCGATGCGCCTGCCCGACTGGTTCGTCTATGCGGGCGTCCTCGGCGTGCTGGTCGTTGTGGCGGTGTCGGCGCGCGAGGACGTCTACACCCCGCCCGCCCCGCCCATGCCGGAAGAGGTCGAGGGCGCCCTGCTGGGGCCCATCACCCCCTTTGACGACACCGTCATGGTCAATGCACCCGACATTCCGTTCCAGCCTTCGGCCGGCACGGCCTTCTCGATCGCGGGGGTCGGCCGCTGGGTCACGGCCCGCCATGTGGTGGAGGGGTGCCGCCGGCCCGCCATCGTCGTCGGCGGCGGTCGGGCGGTGGCGGCCGACGTGCGACTGGCACCCCGCGCCGACGTGGCCGTGCTGATCACCGAGGGCGGGCCTCCCGCCCTGCCTCTGCTCAATGCGCCCCGGCTGCGCATCGGCCAGCGGGCCTTCCATCCGGGCTTTCCGCAGGGACGGCCCGGCGAGGTCACCTCGCGACTGCTGGCCCGCGAGACCTTCCGGCGGCGCGGCCGTGGCGCGCCCGAGGAACCCGTCCTCGCCTGGGCCGAGATTGCGCGGACCGACGGGCTGAAAGGCACGCTGGCGGGCCTGTCCGGTGCCCCGGCCCTGGACGCGGAGGGACGGGTGGTCGGGGTGACCATCGCCGAGGTGCCCCGCCGCGGCCGCATCTACACCACCGCGCCCGACGCCTTCCTGCCGGCCGTCCGGGGCATCCAGCGCGCCGATGAGCCGACGCTCGGCGAGACGGTCACGGCCGACAACTACGGTCGCGTGGCCGACACCCTGCGCCGCGACCTGCGTGTGGCCCAGGTGGTCTGTCTGAGCGCCTAGTCCTCGCGCTCGAACACCGCCACCCGCACTTCGCCCTCCGGCGTCAGCCAGGCCCGCTTCATGCCCTGGCTGTTGAAGGGGTGGGCCACGCGGCCCTGACGGTCGAGGGCGATCAGGCCGCCGTTGCCGCCCAGGCCGCCGATCGCCGCCAACACGTCGCGGGCGGCGTCCCCGACGGCGGCCCCCGCCTCGACGGCCCAGCCGACCCGTGCCGCCGCGACGGTGCGCAGGAAATACTCGCCCTGGCCGGTGCAGGACACGGCGACGCCGGCGTCGGCCCAGGTCCCGCTGCCGACGATGGGCGTGTCGCCGACCCGCCCGGGCAGCTTGCCGAATACCCCGGCCGTGGAGGTGGCGGCCGCCAGCCGGCCCTGCGCGTCCAGCACGCAGCAGCCGACCGTGCCGTGGCTCAAGGTGCCCGGCGGGTGGTTGTCCTCGCCCTGGCCGGCGCGGGTGAACCAGGCCTCGGGATCGTCGATGCGGTCCAGACCCGCCCCGGCGGCAAACTGCGCGGCCCCGTCGCCGGCCAGCAGCACATGCGGGGTCCGGTCCATGACGGCGCGGGCGGCGCGGACGGGGTTGCGAAACCCCTGCAGCGCGGCGACAGCCCCGACCCGGCCGGTGGCTCCGTCCATCAGCGCAGCGTCCAGCTCGAACTGACCGGCCAGATTGGGCGATCCGCCGCGACCCGCGACATAGAGGCCGGAGTCTTCCAGCATCACCGTGGCCTCGACCGCCACGTCCAGGGCGGCGGTGCCCGCGGCCAGCAGCCCGGCCATGCGGGCCACGACCTCCGCCATGTGTTCGCGCTCGGCGCCGTAGTCGGTACCCCGCCGCGCACCGGCGCCGCCATGCAGGATCAGGGCGGGTCGGGACATGTGCGGGCCTTTCCGTGAGCGACGCGGACGG
>CAMCIP010000187.1 GCA_945874855.1 Brevundimonas vancanneytii | reverse complement strand
CGCCCACGGCGGTCCGCTTCCGGCTGGCGGTGCTGGTGATCGATCTGCTGATCGTCGCCTTCTTCATCGCCGCGCCCCTGCTGCGCGACCAGCCGCTGGCCTTCTACGTCATCGACTACATCATCGCCGCCATCCTCGCGGCCGACCTGGCGGCCCGGGCCTGGTGCTGGTCCAGCCTCAAGGACTGGCTGCGAAAGCCCATCGTCTGGGTCGATCTGTTCATCCTGGCCACCCTGCTGTTCCCGGCCTGGCTGTTCAACCTGGGCTTCCTGCGGGTGCTGCGGCTTTGGACCCTGGTCAATTCGGACTTCTTCTGGCGCACCGTCGGGCGGCGCTATGACGACACCCGGGTGGAGGAGGTGATCAAGGCCCTGACCGCCCTGGTCACCTTCGTCTTCGTGGCCACCGGCTTCGTCTACACCTCCTTCCTCGGGCAGACCGAAGGCCTGAACGGCTGGATCGACGCCCTGTATTTTACGGTCACCAGCCTGACGACGACCGGTTATGGCGACATCCTCCTGCCCGGGGCCTGGGGGCGGATCGTCTCGATCGTCATCATGCTGACGGGGGTGACCCTGTTCGTCCGCCTGGGACAGACCCTGCTGCGCCCGCACAAGGTGCGCTTTCCGTGCCACCGCTGCGGGCTTCAGGTCCACGACCCCGACGCCGTCCACTGCAAGGCCTGCGGCCAGATCCTGTGCATCCCTGACGAGGGCCATCACTGAGCCGGGCGCCAAGGCGACTTGCGGGCGGCGACCTTGCCCTTAAGGTGAGCGCCACCTCCGGGAGACCTCCATGCGCAAGCTCAGACTGGCCGCCTTCGCCATGACCACCGCCTTCATCCTGCCCGCCGCCGCCCCGCTTCTGGCGCAGGAGGCGACGGCCTTCGCCCAGACCGACGCCACCGATCCGTATCTGTGGCTGGAGGAGGTCGAGGGCGAGCGCGCCCTGGCCTGGGTCGAGGCGCAGAACACTGCCTCGCTGGGCACGCTGCAAGGAGACCCCCGCTATCAGCCCCTGCACGATGCGGCGCTCGCCATTCTGGAATCGCGCGACCGCATTCCGGCCCCCGGCTTTCTGAACTCGGGGCTCATCTCGAACTTCTGGCAGGACGCGACCAATGTCCGCGGCGTCTGGCGCCGCACCACCCTGGACAGCTACCGGACCGAGGCCCCGCAGTGGGAGACGGTGCTCGACGTCGACGCCCTGGCGCGCGCCGAGGGCAAGAACTGGGTCTATCGCGGGGCCAACTGCCTGGCGCCCGAAGAGCGGCTCTGCCTCGTCTCCCTGTCCGACGGCGGCAAGGATGCGGTGACGATCCGCGAGTTCGACACGGTCACCCGGAGCTTCGTCGAGGGCGGGTTCGAACTGGCCGAATCCAAGGGCGGCGCGTCCTGGATCGACGCGAACACCCTGCTGATCTCGCGCGACTTCGGCGAAGGGTCGCTGACCACCTCGGGCTATCCGATGATCGTCAAGCGGCTGCGGCGCGGCCAGACGATCGACCAGGCCGAGACGATCTACACCGGCCAGACCAGCGACACCCTGGTCGGCGCCTCGACGCTGCGCGACGCCGACGGCGTGGTGCAGGCCGTGCTCATCAACCGCGCCTTCAGCCTGTTCGAGTCCGAAACCCACCTGCTGAACGCCGACGGGACGACGACCCGGCTTCAGCTCCCGGCCAAGTCTGACATCAGCGCCCTGGTTCAGGGCCAGCTGGTGGTGTCCCTGAAGCAGGACTGGACCGCCCCGTCCGGACAGTCATTCCAGACCGGCGATGTGATCGCCTGGACGCTCAAGGACTGGCTGGCCGACCAGAGCGTCCAGGCCCGGTTGATCATCCGCCCGGGAGATCGCGAGGCGGTCGAGGCGATCAGCGCGACCCGCAACACCCTCGTCGTGGCCCTGTTCGAGAACGTGCGCGGCGGCGTCTATGTCTATCGCCCCAATCCCTCGGGCGACTGGGCGCGGACCCGGCTGGCCCTGCCCGAGAACGTCACGGTCGGCGTCGGTTCGGCCTCCGACCGGGACGACCAGGTCTTCGTCTCGGCGGCCGGCTATCTGACGCCGTCGACCCTCTATCTGGCCGACGCCGGAACCGGGGCACTGGCGGCGGTCAAGTCGCTGCCGGCCAAGTTCGACGCGCAGGGCCTGACGGTCCAGCAGTTCGAGGCCCGCTCGGCCGACGGGACGATGATCCCCTATTTCGTCGTCCACCGCGAAACGGCGCCCATGGACGGGTCCAACCCGACCCTGCTCTACGGCTATGGCGGGTTCGAGATTTCCCAGCTGCCCGGCTATTCGGCGCCGATGGGCAAGCTGTGGCTTGAGCGGGGCGGGGTCTATGTGGTGGCCAACACCCGCGGCGGCGGCGAGTTCGGCCCGCGCTGGCACGAGGCGGCGCGACAGGAGAACCGGCAACGCGCCCACGAGGACTTCCAGGCTGTGGCGCTCGACCTGATTGCGCGCGGCATCACCTCCCCGCGCCGTCTCGGCGTCATGGGCGGATCCCAGGGCGGGCTGTTCATGGGGGCGATGCTGACCCAGCGGCCGGACCTGATCAATGCCGCCGTCATCCAGGTGCCCCTGTTCGACATGTTGCGCTTCCACAGGCTGCTGGCCGGGGCCAGCTGGATCTCCGAATACGGCAATCCGGACATCCCGGAGGAGCGGGCGTGGATCGCCGCCTATTCGCCCTATCAGAACCTGCGTGCCGGCCAGCCCTATCCCCAGGTCTTCATCCACACCTCGACCAAGGACGACCGCGTCCACCCCGGCCACGCCCGCAAGGCCGCGGCCCGGATGCAGGAGCTGGGCTATGACGTCCTGTTCTACGAGAACACCGACGGCGGCCACGGCGCGGCGGCCAACCTGCGCGAGACCGCCCGGCGTCTGGCGCTGGAATACACCTATCTGACCCGGCGGCTGATGGATTGAATAAATCCTCCCCCGCTCGCCTTCGAGCGGGGGAGGGGGACCCTGCGCAGCAGGGTGGAGGGGGCGACTTCATCCACCGTTGCGCGGGTCCGCCCCCTCCACCGCCTGACGGCGGTCCCCCTCCCTCGAAGCTTCGCATCGGGGGAGGATTGATTTGAGCGGAGTATCTGAATGCGCATGCTTCTCCTCGTGACCGCCTCGGCTCTGGCCCTGGCCGCCTGCGCCCCGTCGCAGATGCAGGTCCCGATGGTCGATCCCGACACGGTCGCCCGTCCGTTGACCGCGCCCCGGACCCCGCCGCCCCACCTCCCCTCCGACCTCTCCCCCGAGGGCGTCGCCGCCGCCGACGACCATCTGGCGCTGGAGCAGGTCGACGGGGCCGAGGCCATGGCCTTTGTGCGGGCGTCCAACGACAGGGCCCTGGCCGTCCTGACCGGTGACCCCCGCTATGAGACCTTCCGCGCGGAGGCGCAGGCCATCCTGACGGCCACCGATCGCATCCCGGGGCCGTCCTTCCTCGGCGACGGCATCGGGAACTTCTGGCAGGACGCGACGAATCCCAAGGGCGTCTGGCGGCGCACGACGCTGGACAGCTACGCCTCGGCCGACACCCGCTGGGAGACCCTGCTGGACGTCGACGCCCTGGCCCGTACCGAGGGCAAGGACTGGGTGTTCAAGGGCGCCAACTGCCTGGCGCCGGACGAGACCCGCTGCCTGATCTCCCTGTCCGACGGCGGCAAGGACGCCGTGGTCGTGCGCGAGTTCGACCTGACGACGAAGGCCTTCGTCGACGGCGGCTTCAGCCTGCCCGAGGGCAAGCACCGGATCAGCTGGCTGGACGCCGACACCCTGCTGGTCGCCACCGACTTCGGCCCCGGCACCCTGACCGAGAGCGGCTACCCCTACATCGTCAAGACCCTGACGCGTGGCCAGACCCTGGCCCAGGCCACCGAGGTCTATCGCGGGGCGCAGGGCGACGGGGGGTATGGGGTCTCCGCCTCCGTCTTCCGCGACGCCGACGGCGCGGTGCAGGCGGTGATCTTCAATCGGCCGCTCGATACCTTCCGCAGCGAGCGATGGTGGTGGCGCGACGGCCAGACGGTGAAGCTGGGGCTGCCTGAGCGCGCGTCCCTCCATGGGACGTTGGGCTCTGGCCCCGCGGCGGCTCTCGTCTTTTCCGCCAATGAACCGTGGCAACGGTTTGGACGTTTGCAGGACGCGGGGACGGTGTTCGTGGTGTCGCCCCAAGTCCTGAGCTCTGACGAAGCCTACATTCTGGCCATCGATCCGGTGGCATTCGTGCCGACCGCACGCCAGTCGGTCAGCGACGTCGCCGTGATGGATGGGCATCTGGTCATCGCCTACAATGAGAATGTGGTCGGTCGCGTGGTCAGGCTTCGTCCCGGCAGCCGTGGCGGTTGGGCGCGGGAGGCCATTCAGGTCGGCGACAACAGCGCCATCGGCCTCGGCGACTCATCCCGGAAGTCGGGTCGCCTGTTCATCTCATCCCAAGCCTTCCTCACGCCCCCGACGATTGCCTTGCTGGGCAGCGAAGACGCCGCTCCGCGCCCACTCCGCACCGCCACTCCCAAGTTCGACGCCTCCACCCACGTCACCGAACAGTTCGAGGCCACCTCGTCGGACGGGACGAAGATCCCCTATTTCGTCACCCGGCCTCGCCAGATGACCGGCCCGGCGCCGACCATCCTGTTCGGCTACGGCGGCTTCCAGGTCTCCTTCCCGCCCGCCTACAAGCCCGAGATGGGCAAGCTTTGGCTGGAGCGGGGCGGGGTCTTCGTCCAGGCCAACATCCGCGGCGGCGGTGAGTTTGGGCCCGGCTGGCACCAGGCCGTGCTGAAGGAGAACCGTCAGCTGGCCTTCGACGACTTCATCGCCGTGGGCGAGGACCTGAT
>CAMCIP010000186.1 GCA_945874855.1 Brevundimonas vancanneytii | reverse complement strand
GCCCTTCCAGCGGGGTCAGTTCGACCACCCCGGCGGAGTCCTGCAGCCCCGGGTCTGCGTCGGGGCTGACCGTCTCCGCGGCGCCGGCGGGTTTCAGGGGGCCCGTCGCCGGCCGTTCGGGCGGTGCGGGGTCGACAACCGGCCCCTCCCCCGCGTCGCAGCCGGCCAGCGCCGCCAGTGCCGCCGTCATCATCACCAGATTGCGGATCATCGTGCCCTCCCCAAGGTCCGACCCAGCTTGCGCCTTGACTCGCAGACGCGCCAGCCCCACCGCCGGGCGGTGATCGACCTGACGCTTGAGCAACTGGCCACCGCCACCCCGCCGAACACGCCCTGGTTCGGGCTGGACCTCGGCGAGGCGACGATCGGGGTGGCGACGTCGGACCTGTCGCGGATGATCGCCAGCCCGCTGGAGCTGATCCGCAAGGTGAAATTCACCGAAGACACCGGGCGGCTGCTGAAGCTGATGGACGCCCGGGGCGCGTCGGGTCTGGTGATCGGCCTGCCGCTGAACATGGACGGTTCGGAGGGGCCGCGCGCCCAGTCGTGCCGCGCCTTCGCCCGCAACCTGCAGCGGCTGCGGCCTGTTCCCGTGGCCTTCCAGGACGAGCGGCTGTCGACCGCGGCCGTCGAACGGTTCCTGATCGAGGACCTGGACCTGAACCGCAAGCGCCGCGCCCAGGTGATCGACCGCACGGCCGCCGCCTGGATCCTGCAGGGCGCGCTGGACCGGCTGAGGGCCTGATGGGCGCCCTGCTGGCCGGGGTGCTGCCGGTCTTCGTGCTGATCGCCGTCGGCTACGGCCTGCGCAAGTCCGACTTCCTGCCGGACGCGACCTGGCGGCCGATCGAGAAGCTGTCGATCAACCTGCTGTATCCGGGCTTTCTGATCCCGGCGATCTGGAGCGCGGACATCTCCGGCGGCGGGGCCGGGGCGGCGGGTCTGGCGGCGGTCAGCGCGGTGGTGATCATCGCCTCGGTGACCCTGTTGGCCAAGCCGCTGATCCGGCTGGACGGGCCGGCCTTCACCAGCCTGTTCCAGGGGGTGATCCGCTGGAACAGCTTCGTCTTCCTGCCGGTGATCCAGTCCGTCTACGGACCCGACGGCCTGGCGTTGGCGGCCGTGGTGATCGGGGCCATGATCCCGGTGACCAATGTGCTGTGCGTCGTGGTGCTGGAGCGGTGGGGCGCGGACCGCAAGCCGCTGTCGCCGCTGTCGATCGCCCGGGCGATCGTGTCGAACCCCATACTGGTGGCCTGTCTGATCGGTCTGGCGCTGAACCTGACCGGCGTGCCGCGCCTGCCGGGCCTGTCCGACACCCTGGAGCTGCTGGGAGCGGCGGCCCTGCCGCTGGGGCTGATCGTGGCCGGGGCGGGTCTGAGCTTCGCCGAGGTGGCGCGGCGCAAGGTCACCATCGGGGCAGTGACCTTCGTCAAGCTGGTCGTCACGCCGCCGCTGATGTGGGGGCTGTGCGTCCTGTACGGCGGCGACGCGACGGCCCAGGGCATCGCCCTGATGTGCGGGGCCGCACCGGGGGCGGCGGCCAGCTACATGCTGGCGCGCCAGATGGGCGGGGATGCGCCCCTGATGGCCGGGATCGTGGCCCTGACCACGGTCGGGGCGGCGGCGACCATCCCGCTTCTGCTCGTGCTGTTCCATCTGGCCTGAGTCTGACCTATAGCCGGGCCTTGATGACCAAGGCCGCCGTCCCCGACGCGATCCGAGAGCGGCTGACGCCGTTCCCGGCCGACCATTTCCTGTCGGCGACCGATCTCACCCCCCCCGCCGCCCTGGCCCTGCTGGAGCTGGCCGAGGCCTTCGCCGACCACAATCGCGCGCCGTCGCCGCGACCGCTGGACCTGATGGCCGGGCGCACGGTGGTGAACCTGTTCTTCGAGAGCTCGACGCGGACCAGTTCCTCGTTCGAGATCGCGGCCAAGCGGCTGGGCGCCGATGTGGTGACCATGCCGGTCGCGGCCTCGTCGGTGACCAAGGGCGAGACCCTGATCGACACGGCGGTGACGCTGAACGCCATGGCCCCGGAAATTCTGGTGGTGCGGCACGGGGCGTCGGGCGCGGCGGCCCTGCTGTCGCAGAAGGTCGGCTGCGCCGTGGTCAACGCCGGCGACGGCCGCCACGAGCATCCGACCCAGGCCCTGCTGGACGCCCTGACCCTGCGCCGCGCCCTGGGCGAGATCGGCGGGCTGACGGTGGCCATCTGCGGGGACGTGACCCACAGCCGGGTGGCGCGGTCCAACGTCGCCCTGCTGTCGATGCTGGGGGCGCGGGTCCGGCTGGTCGGGCCGCCCACCCTGGTGCCGGGCGACGCCGACCGCTGGGGCTGCGAGGTCTTCCACCACATGCGCGAGGGGCTGGCGGGGGCCGATGTGGTGATGATGCTGCGGCTGCAGCTGGAGCGGATGGCGGGGGCGCTGATCCCGTCGACGCGCGAGTATTTCCGCTTCTGGGGCCTGGACCGCGAGAAGCTGGCCTGGGCCCGGCCGGGGGCGAAGGTGATGCATCCGGGGCCGATGAACCGGGGCGTCGAGATCGATTCCGACGTGGCCGATGACCGGTCCGTCTCCCTGATCCAGGACCAGGTCGAGATGGGGGTGGCGGCGCGGATGGCGGTGATGGCGGCCCTGACCGAGCGGCGGCACGGAGGGGCGGCATGACCGTGCTCGCCTTCGTCAACGCCCGGCTGCTGGACCCCGCCTCGGGGCTGGACGCGGTCGGCGCCCTGCTGGTCGAGGACGGCCGGATCGTCGACGTCGCGGCCGGGGCGGCGGCGCCCGACGGGGTCGAGACGGTCGACGCGGCCGGCCTGTGCCTGGCGCCCGGACTGATCGACGTCCGCGTCAAGACCGGCGAGCCGGGGGCCGAGCCCAAGGAGACGCTGAAGTCGGCCGGACTGGCCGCCGCCGCGGGCGGGGTCACCACCATGGTGGTCCAGCCCGACACCGACCCCGCCGTGGACGACCCGGCCATGGTGGATTTCATCCACAGGCGGGGCGCGGCCCTGGACCGGGTCCGGGTGCTGGCGGCCGGGGCCCTGACCCGCGGCCGCGACGGCACCCACATGGCCGAGATCGGCCTGATGCAGGAGGCCGGGGCCGTCTATTTCACCGACGGCGACCGGGTGGTGGTCAACAGTCGGACCCTGCACCGGGTCATGACCTATGCCTCGGCCTTCGACGCCCTGGTCGCCTGCCGCCCGGCCGAGCCCTGGCTGGGCGAGGGCGCGGTGGCGACCTCGGGCGAGATGGCCTCGCGGCTGGGCCTTTCGGCCGCGCCCGCCCTGGCCGAACGGATGCAGCTGGACCGCGACCTGGCCCTGGTGGAGCTGACCGGGGCGCGGCTGCTGGTCGACCTGATCTCCACCGAGGCGGCCCTGGGGTCGCTGGACCGGGCCCGGGCACGGGGGCTGGAGGTCTCGGCCTCGGTCTCGATCAACCACCTGTGCTTCAATGCGCTGGACGTCGGCGACTGGCGCACCTTTTACCGGCTGGACCCGCCCCTGCGGGCCGAGAGCGACCGGCTGGCCCTGATCGAGGCCGTGCGCGAGGGCCGGATCGAGGTCGTCACCTCGGCCCACGCCCCGGCCCCGGCCGAGGACAAGCGCCGCCCCTTCGCAGAGGCCGCGCCGGGGGCCGTGGGTCTGGAGACCCTGCTGGCCGCGGCCCTGACCCTGCACCACGAGCACGAGCTGACCCTGCTGGAGGTGCTGCGCCCCCTGACCCTGGGGCCGGCCGAACTGCTGGGGCTGGACGGCGGGCGGCTGACGGTGGGGGCGCCGGCCGACCTGGTCCTGTTCGACCCCAACGCCCCGGTGGTGATCGACGCCGACGCCCTGAGGTCCAAGTCCAAGAACTCCCCTTTCGACGGACGCCGCCTGCAGGGCAAGGTGGTCGGCACCTGGGTGGGCGGCCGCCGCGTCCACGGTTGATCGCCCCGTCGCCAGGGGCGCGGGGATCGGAGGGCGAGCGGAGCGCCGGGCGCGAAGCCCGGACAAGAGGAGTTTACCGTTTCGGCTTCGCGTGACGCTCCGCGCGGATGGTTTTGACGGAAGCCGCGCGGCGGGTGGCCGTTATCGGGCCTTACCGCGGTCGCCTCCGGCGGGCAGGCCGCCCCTGCAGGCAGTCCCGGACCGGTCCGAGTATCCCCCTCGACCCTTGCCGGGGATCATCTCGTGGTGATCCCCCAAAGGCCGGGCGGCTTGCGCCGCCCGCCCCGCTCCCTCCGCTCCCGCCGCTCGCCAAGGTCGCAGGCCTCACGAGCCCTCCAGGCGACGGGACGGGGGGATTGTGGGGGGCGGCTCGGACCCGGGCGGGCCGATCGGGGCGGGAAGCGCGACGGGCATTGATCGAGTTGGGAAAATCGGGGTGGGTTCCCCGAACTGACGCTAACGGGCGAATGAGCCCACAAGCCGACCCGCCAAATGTCCGCAATGGGTGGGAAGCGGACCTACGTGACGCCCCGTCCGAGGGTGTCTGACGCACGTCGCACTACGAGTCTCTCATCTGGCTCAAGAGCGGCAAACTCATCATTGAAAACACTGTGGATCAGCCACCGGTCTGTCACTTGACCAGCGACCACACGTTCACACAGCAGGACTTTGCCCTCCTTCAACTGGCTGAGCAGTTCTCGCGAGTCGAGTTGGATGTAGCTGCCGTCGCAATCAGAAAACAGCAGGTCACCATGGGTGTGCCAGGGGGTGTCCGCAAAGCCGAGGAGGCAGTCCTCGTCACGATCTGCGTTCTGGAAACACAGGACGGCACCGTCTCCAAGTAAGACCTGAAGAGTTTCGTCGCTGCTGCGTTGTGCGGCGAGGCCGATCTCGCAGCAGAACTCGTAAAGCAA
>CAMCIP010000185.1 GCA_945874855.1 Brevundimonas vancanneytii | reverse complement strand
GCTCCGCATCCGACAACCGCTTCTTCAGGACATGGTCCAGCAGATTGCGGGCCTGTTCGAACGGCCACGACCGGGCCTCGCGGGCGAGGGTTTCGAGGTTCTGGAGCATGGGTCGGGTTTGACGCCTGCGCCCCCCGCGGTCAACGCCGCGTCAGGCCCTGGGTCGCTTCGGCAGCTGCATCCAGTTCTCGAAGCTGAGAACGATCCGGCCGTCCTGATTGCTGACCTCGGTGACGGTGCGCACCCGGCCCCGGTCGGGCTGCTTCTCTGACGGCACCAGTTCCAGCACCTCGCGCCGCACCGTCAGCCGGTCGCCCGGCCGCACCGGCAGGCGCCAGCGCAGGTCGTTCACCCCCAGCCCCAGCAGGGGCACATCGCCATACAGATTGGCGTCGACGAAATCCCGCATCACCCGGCTGGCCACGTGCCAGCCGCTGGCGATCAGTCCGCCGAACCGCTTCGCCTGATCGCTGTCTGGATCCAGATGCATGGGCTGCGGATCGAACTGGCGCGCGAAGGTGACGATCTCGGCCTCGGTGATCTCAAACGGCCGGCCGGTCCAGCTTTCACCCAGGGTCAGGTCGTCAAAGTATCGGTCGGTCATGGGGCCTCCGGCGCGTGGAGCCCGACCCATATAGCAAGCGGCGTCGGCGTCACGCCCTCCGCGCGGGCCTTCCCCTAAGGTTCGCCGACCAGCTCCATGATCGCCTCGACCACGCGGTCGCCGTAAGGACGACCGGGCACGATGGGGTCGAAATGGTCGGCCCCCTCCAGCACCAGCGGCACGACCGTGTCGCCCGACGCCCGGGCCGCGGCCACATAGGGCTGCATCAGGGGCGCGAACTCGGCCTGAACCACCAGCTGCCGCACGCCGAACGGCAGCTGGTCCTGCGGCGAGGCGATGCGATAGGCGTCGGGCAGGTCCTGCGGCGTGCCGCCCATGAACGGCACGATCACCGGCTGGCCGCACGCCTGGGCGTCGATGCCGATGAAACTGGCCAGCGTCCCCGGTCCGTCGATGGCCACCACCGCCATCGGACGGAAGGGGTCGGCCCCGAACCGCGCGTCGGCCAGCGCGGGCCGCGAGGCGCCCCAGAGCGCCAGATGGGCCCCTGCCGAATGCCCGGCCACGACCACGCGCGTCAGATCCAGCGGATGCGTGCCGGCGAGCGCGCGCACATGATCGATTCCCGCGCCGATGTCCTCGAAAGTACCCGGCCATCCGCCACCGGCGTCGCCCAGCCGGCGATAGGCCAGGTTCCAGGTCGCCACGCCGCGCGCCGTCAGGGCCTCGGCCAGCGGCCCCATGCCGGTGACGTCATCATAGCCGGCCGACCAGCACCCCCCGTGGATCAGCACGACGAGTGGAAACGGCCCCTCCCCCTCCGGCAGGCGCAGATGGCCGATCTGGAGCGGGTCGGCCCCATAGGCTGCGACCAGATCGGGCGCCGGGACCGCACTCCGCATCTCGGCCAGGGCCGTCATGGACGGGGTCTGGGCGAAGGCCACGCAGGACGTCGCCGCCAGAAACGCCAGGGCCGTGATCGCCGTCCGCATCCACCTTCTCCATTTCTGAACCGAAGGGCTAGCAGACCCGCACATGTCCATCCACCGCGCGCGTCGGACCAGGAGAACCTTGACCCTTCCACCGACACATGGCCCAAGCCCCCCCTGATGCGAACCGCCGACTTCGACTTCCCCCTGCCCGAGGACCGCATCGCGCTGCGGCCCGCCGAGCCGCGCGATTCCGCCCGCCTGCTGGTGGTGCGCGACGGCGGACTGGAAGACCGGATCGTCCGCGACCTGCCCGACTTTCTGCGCCCCGGCGACGCCCTGGTCTTCAACGATACGCGCGTGATTCCGGCCCGCATGCCGGGCAGCCGTCACCGGATCGGCGACGACGGCCAGACCCTGAGCGTGCCGGTCGAGGCGACGCTGCACCATCGCGACGCGCCGGACGTCTGGTCGGCCTTCATGAAGCCCGGCAAGCGGCTGAAGCCGGGCGACCGCATCGTCTTCGGCACCCAATGGGACTTCGCCCTCACCTTCGACGGGCTGGAGGCCGAGGTCGTGTCCAAGGGCGACGACGGGCTGGTCACCCTGCGCTTCGCCCTGTCCGGCCCGGACCTCGACGACGCGATCCGCCAGATCGGCGTCATGCCCCTGCCGCCCTATATCGCCGACCGCCGCGCCGAGGACGACCGCGACCGGTCGGACTATCAGACCGTCTATGCCGCCCACGACGGCTCAGTCGCCGCCCCGACGGCGGGCCTGCATTTCACGCCTGAACTGGTGGACGCCATCCGGGCGAAAGGCGTCTCGACCCACGCCGTCACCCTTCACGTCGGGGCCGGCACCTTCCTGCCGGTCAAGGTCGACGACCTGGCCGACCACCGCATGCATTCGGAGTGGGGCACGGTTTCGAAGGAGATCGCAGACAGCCTCAACGCCGTCCGCGCCGCAGGCGGCCGCATCGTCTGCGTCGGCACCACCTCCCTCCGCCTGCTGGAAAGCGCGACCGGCGAGGACGGGGTGATCCGCCCCTTCCACGGCGACACCGCCATCTTCATCACGCCCGGCTACCGCTTCCGCGCCGTCGACGTGCTGATGACCAATTTCCACCTGCCGAAATCGACCCTGTTCATGCTGGTCTCGGCCTTCGCCGGGCTGGAGACGATGCGCGCCGCCTATGCCCATGCGGTGGCCACGGCTTACCGCTTCTACTCCTACGGCGACGGAAGCCTGTTGTTCCGAAAGGACATTCCGGCTTGAGCCTTACACGCCTCCGCGCCGGGCTATAAGGGCCCAAAGCCTGCCTCGAGCCCTGCGGAAATGGACTCGATGGACTCGATGGACTCGTTTTTTTCAGCCCTCGGCACCCGGTGAAGGTGCACCATGTGCACACCGTTTTATTGTGAGGCGCCTTGCCCTTCCCCTTCGACATCACCGCCACCGACGGCCGCGCCCGCACCGGGGTGCTGAGGACACCGCGCGGCGATATCCGCACGCCCGCCTTCATGCCCGTGGGCACGGCGGCCACGGTCAAGGCCCTGACGGTCGATCAGGTGGCCCAGACCGGGGCCGACATCCTGCTGGGCAACACCTATCACCTGATGCTGCGCCCGGGGCCGGAGCGGATGGAGCGGCTGGGCGGGCTGCACAGCTTCATGGGCTGGACCAAACCCATCCTGACCGACAGCGGCGGCTTCCAGGTCATGTCCCTGGCCGGCATTTCGAAGGTGAAGGAGGAGGCGGTGACCTTCTCCAGCCATATCGACGGCTCGAAACACGTGCTGACGCCGGAGCGGTCGATCCAGATCCAGGCCGACCGCCTCGGGGCCGACATCTCGATGCAGCTGGACGAATGTGTGGCCTGGCCGGCGGAGGAAAAGCGCGCCCGCGAGGGGATGGAACTGTCGGCCCGCTGGGCGGTCCGGTCCAGGGCCGCCTTCGGCACCCGCGAGACCCAGGCCCTGTTCGGCATCCAGCAGGGCTCGACCTATGAGCACCTGCGCCGCGAATCCTCGGACCGGCTGCAGGAGATCGGCTTCGACGGCTACGCCCTCGGCGGCCTCGCCGTCGGTGAGGGGCATGCGGCGATGTGCGAGGTGCTGGACTATGCCCCCGACATGCTGCCGGTCGACCGACCCCGCTATCTGATGGGGGTCGGCAAGCCGATCGACCTGGTCGAGGCGGTGTGGCGCGGCGTGGACATGTTCGACTGCGTCCTGCCCACCCGCGCCGGCCGGCACGGCCAGGCCTGGACCTGGGACGGGCCGGTCAATCTGAAGAACGCCCGCTTCGCCGAGGATCAGGACCCGCTGGATGCGTCGGTCCCCTGCCCGGCTTCGCAGGCCTATTCAAAGGCCTATCTCCACCACCTGGTGCGGGCGGACGAAATCCTCGGCAAGATCCTGCTCACATGGCACAATCTGGCTTTCTATCAGGCACTTATGGCGGCCATGCGGGAAGCGATCGCGGCCGGAAAATTGGGCGTGTTCCGGAGCGAATTCCATCATCGCCACGCGCCCCAAGGTTAAGGCAAAGGGAAAACAGCGGTTAGTGAAATTTGACAAGCCCGGCTTGATCTGGATTCAACTGGGTCGGGGATCTCTGAAATGTCCATGTCGCTTCAATCACTTCTGTGCCGTCACACGTGGTACTGGTCCGAGCGCCATGGTGCCGACCGGTGCCGCCGCTGCGGCAAGATCAGTACCGAAGTCAACGCGCCTGCCGTCGCCGTCCCGACCAGCGCCGCGCGACCTGCCGGTCCGCGTCCGCTGCGCGAGCGGCTCGACGCCCTCGCCCTCGGCGGCGAGCTGTCCCGCGACGAGATCCTGCTGACGGTCATCGAGCTTATCGAGGACGCCCAGACCGCCCGGCCGCAGCTGGATGGCGCGGCCGCGGCCCACTATTTCGCGGTTCTCAACGGCGCGCGGCGACTGCACGCCTGACCCGCGTCACCGCGGACTGACCGTATGGGCCATGGCCTCGGCCCGGTCCCGGTCCTCGCCGTCCAGACTGGCCACCCAGACGTGGATCTGGCGCGGCGGTCCGGCCTGACGGAACAGATGCTCCAGCGCCCGACGGCGGCCTTCCTCCACGACCACGACGGTGGTGCGGCCGCCGGCCTCCACCAACTGGCCGTCATGGATCGGAAACTGGGCGGCGGGACCGGCATAGATCATCAGCTGGGCGATCCCGTCCTTGCGCACGGTCCAGACCTGAAAATCCGGACCGGGACGCCCCGCCGTCACAATATAGGGGGCCGCCAGTGACAGGGTGAACGGCAGGGCCTCCAGCTCCGCGCGGCCCAGGGCCCGCGGCTCGGCGGGGGCTGCGACCGGCGGCGGGGCCGGGCTG
>CAMCIP010000184.1 GCA_945874855.1 Brevundimonas vancanneytii | reverse complement strand
ACAAAGCCGTTGACCAGAAGGGCCACCGCCTCTTCCTGCGACAGGCCGCGCTGCTGGGCGTAGAAGAGCTGGTCGTCGGACAGGCGTGTCGTCGTCGCCTCGTGCTCCAGCTGGGCCGAGCCGTTGCGGGCCTCGATATAGGGCACGGTGTGCGAGCCGCAGTCCTTGCCGATCAGCAGGCTGTCGCACTGGGTGAAGTTGCGCACCCCCGTCGCCTTGGGATGCACCGAGACGAGGCCGCGATAGGTCGAATCCGACTTCCCGGCCGACACCGCCTTGGCGATGATCCGCGACTTCGAATTCTTGCCCAGATGGATCATCTTGGTGCCGGTGTCGGCCTGCTGATGCCCGTTGGTGATGGCGATCGAATAGAATTCGCCCGAGCTCTCCTCGCCGCGCAGGACGCAGGACGGGTATTTCCAGGTCACGGCAGACCCGGTCTCGACCTGGGTCCAGCTGACCTTGGACCGGTCACCCCGGCAGTCGGCGCGCTTGGTGACGAAGTTGTAGATGCCGCCCTTGCCCTCGGCGTCGCCGGGGTACCAGTTCTGGACCGTCGAATATTTGATCTCGGCGTCGTCCAGCGCGACCAGTTCGACCACCGCCGCATGTAGCTGGTTCTCATCGCGCATCGGGGCGGTGCAGCCCTCCAGATAGGAGCAGTAGCTGCCCTTGTCGGCGATGATCAGGGTGCGTTCGAACTGGCCGGTCTGGGACGCATTGATGCGGAAATAGGTCGACAGCTCCATCGGGCATTTCACGCCCGGGGGAATGTAGACGAACGACCCGTCCGAAAACACCGCGCTGTTCAGCGCTGCGAAATAGTTGTCCGAGACCGGCACCACCGACCCCAGATACTGCCGCACCAGATCGGGATATTCGCGCAGCGCCTCCGAGATCGGCATGAAGATCACGCCCACCTTCGCCAGCTCGGCCTTGAAGGTGGTGACCACCGACACGCTGTCGAACACGGCGTCCACGGCGTAGCGCGCCGCGCCTTCGACGCCCGCCAGCACCTCCTGCTCCTTCAGCGGGATGCCCAGCTTCTTGTAGATCTCGAGGATCTCCGGATCGACCTCGTCCAGCGACTTGGGGCCGTCCTTCTGTTTCGGCGCGGCGTAGTAGAACAGGTCCTGATAGTCGACCGGCGTGTATTTCACCGAGGCCCAGGTCGGCTCCTCCATCGCCAGCCAGCGTTCATAGGCGGCGAGGCGCCATTCCAGCATCCATTCCGGCTCGCCCTTCTTCTCGGAGATGAAGCGGACGATGTCGGCATTCAGCCCGCGCGGCGCATACTCGGTCTCGATGTCCGAGGTGAAGCCGTGCTCGTACTTCTCCAGCGCAGCGACGGCGTCGATGGTTTCCTTGACGGCGGCCATGGGTCAGGCGGTTTCCCGTGTTGAGGCGGGCGCGGCGCGGGTCGACTGGCGCGCGCGATGCTTTTCGTATGCGCCGACCCAGGCCGCGGCGAAGCGTGACCAATCGTCCTCGACCGTGCCCCAGCCGCCCGAGATGCGGATGCCGCCGGTGGCCAGCGCCGCATGCCCGGTCGCCAGGATGGCGCGCGAGGGCTTGGTCTTGCCCGAGGAGCAGGCCGATCCGGCGGAGACCATGATGCCCATCAGGTCCAGGGTGATCAGCTGCTGCGGGCTGTCCCAGTCAGGCACCGCCATGAACAGGGTGTTGGGCAGGCGCGGCGCGCCCTCGGCGATGACGACGGCCCCGCCGGCCTTGACCACGGCTGCGGCGGCGTCGCGCCAGGCGGCATGGGCACCGGCCAGCGGCAGGTCGCGCGCGGCACAGTCGGCGGCGACGCCGAAGCCCGCGATGCCCGGGACATTTTCGGTGCCCGCGCGCCGGCCCCTCTCCTGCCCTGCGCCATGGATCATGCGCACCGCTTCGCGGCCGTCCTTCAGCACCAGGGCGCCCACACCCTGGGGACCACCCAGCTTGTGGCCGGACAGGGTCAGGGAGTCGGCGCCGAGCTCCTGCAGGGAGACAGGGATCTTGCCGGCCGACTGGATGGCGTCGACGTGCAGCCAGCCGTTCGCCGCGCGCACCAGCTTCGCCGCCTCGGCGATGGGTTGGATCGCGCCGCTCTCGTTATTGGCATGGTGGATGGCCACAACCGCCCGGCCCGGTCCGGCCAGCAGCTGCTGCAGCTTCATCAGATCGACCACGCCCTCGCGATCAACCGGCAGCATCTTCACCGGCTTGCCCGACGCCGTCGCCGCCTCCGCGACACAGGGGTGTTCGGTGGCGCAGACAATCAGGCGCTCACAGCCGTCGCCCAGCGCGCTGAGCAGGGCCTGGGCGTTCGATTCCGTGCCGCCAGACGTGAAGATCACCGCCGTCGGATCGGCACCGACCAGATCGGCGACCTGGGCCCGGGCGGTCTCGACCCGCGCGCGGGCCCGCCGTCCCGCCGCATGCACCGCATTGGGATTGCCGTTGTCCGCAAGGGCCCTGGACATGACGTCCTGAACCTCGGGGCGAACCAGCGCCGAGGCGTTGTAGTCCAGATACACGCCGCTCATGCCGCCGCTCCCAGGGCTTCGGCGTGGCCGATGCGACGCCGGGCACCGGTGCGCTTCATGACCACATCCTCGAGTGAGACGGAGGTCAGGAAGGCGTGGATCTCGGCCCCCAGGTCCTCCCAAAGATGGTGGGTGATGCAGCGCTCGCCGCTGACCATACAGCCCTGGGGCGACGCCTGACCGACGCAACGGGTGGCGCGGATGGGCTCGTCGACGGCAAGGACGATGGCCGCTACCGGGGTCTCGGCCGCCGGGCGGGCCAGGCGATAGCCGCCGCCGGGGCCCCGGACGCTGCGCACCAGTCCGGCGCGGCGGAGGCGGGCGAACAACTGCTCCAGATAGCTGAGGGAGATTTCCTGGCGCGTCGCGATCTCGGCCAGGGACACGGCCCGGTCTCCCCCATGGCGCGTCAGGTCCGCCATGGCCATGACGGCGTATCGTCCCTTGGTCGAAAGTCGCATGGCGGGTCCGTTCAAAAACCGCGCGCTTTTCGGGGGGTCTGTGCTAAGAGCCCCGGCTTTCCAAGGGCCGCGCGCCTGAGGGGACTTAGAAAGTCCTACTCCGGCAGTCAAGTTTTCACGGCCGCGAAACGCCATGCCAAGGGGTCGCCATGCCTGAAGTCATCCTGCCCGGTGCGTCGGGCCGCATCGAGGGTCGCTACTCCCCCGGCAAGCGTCCGAACGCCCCCATCGCCCTGATCCTGCACCCCCACCCCAAGGCCAACGGCCATATGAACAACCCGGTGGCGGTGACGCTCTACCAGCTGTTCGTGAAGCGCGGCTTCGCCACCCTGCGCTACAACAGCCGCGGCGTCGGCAAGTCGCAGGGTGAGTTCGACTCCGGCATCGGCGAGCTGGCCGATGCGGCCACGGCGCTGGACTGGCTGCAGTCCAACAACCCGGCGGCCAGCCAGACCTGGGTCGGCGGCTATCAGTTCGGCGCCTACATCGGCATGCAGCTGCTGATGCGCCGGCCGGAGACCGACGGCTTCATCTCCGTCTCGCCGCCGTCCAACATGTATGACTTCAGCTTCCTGGCCCCCTGCCCCGCCTCGGGCCTGTTCCTGCACGGCACGGCCGACACCGTGGTGCCGCCAGTCGAGGTCGAGCGCGTCGTCAACAAGCTGCGCAGCCAGAAGGGCATCGTCATCGACTATGAGCTGGAAGAGGGCGCGAGCCACTTCTGGCAGGGCCATATCGACGCCGTCGACCGCCGCGTCGGTGCCTATCTGGACAAGCGGCTGGAAGAGAAGCCGGCGTAGGCCCGCGAGTCTGACTGTGATATTCTGACCAAAATTCGGGTCAGAATGTCATGGATCGCATCGCTCTTTCAGACGCCAAGAGCCATTTCAGCGAGCTGGTCACTCGTGCCGCTCAGGGCGAAGAGATCGAGATCACGCGGCATGGCAAGGTCGTGGCGCGTCTCACGCCGCCCGATCGCCGGTCCTCCTTGGACATAGCCGCCCTGCGCAGGTTCACCGAAGCCATGCCCGTTCAGACGCAAACCGCGGCAGAGATCGTCCGCCGGATGCGGGATGATGGGTATTGAGCGGCTATCTGGACACCGCCGTGCTGGTCGCGGCGCTGACGAATGAACCCTCGACGGCGGCTGTTCAAGACTGGCTTGGACAGGCAGGGGACCTGGCCACCAGTCGCTGGACGATCACAGAATTTTCCGGAGCCCTGGCCCTGAAGGTCCGGACGGGACAACTGACGGAAGATCAGCGTCGCGCTACCCTCGATATGTTGCCGACGGTTCTCGCAACAACCCGAATGGTGGCGCTCGCGGACGTCGATTTCCATCGTGCGGCGAGCTACGTGGACAGCCCCAGCGTGACCCTGCGGCCCGGCGACGCCCTGCATCTCGCCGTAGCGCACCGCCACGCGCTTCCACTCTGGACGCTTGACCGCCGGTTCCAGGCCGCAGGAGCGAGCCTGAGGCAAGACGTACGCCTGATCGAGCTTCAATAGAGCAGGAACGGTTCCCGCTCCTCCACCCAAGCCCCCTCGTCCGGCCCCGCCACGGCGTCCAGATCGCCGGGCGACGCTGCGGGATCGTCGACCCAGTCGCGCAGCGCCGTGCCGCCGTTGATGACGTCGATGGCCAGTTTGTCGAAGACGTATTCGTACGGAAAGTCGCGCCACAGGTCGTAGTCGGGGCGCAGCTTGCGGATGGCTTTGAACGCGAGCGCCTGGACCCGCCAGGGCCGGAAGGCGGCATGATCATAGGCCGGGTCGTCGACGTGGATCTGGACCCCGTTGCACAGCAGGCCCGCGTGTTTGTGGAAGGTCGGCTGGAACCAGACGTCGCGCAGGCGACACCCGTTCAGCCACTG
>CAMCIP010000183.1 GCA_945874855.1 Brevundimonas vancanneytii | reverse complement strand
GGCCCGACGATGAACCCCATGCCGAAGGCCGCGCCGATCAGGCCCATCCGCCCCGCCCGCCGCTCGGGCGGGGTCACGTCCGCGACATAGCCCTGGACGGTCGAGACATTGCCGGCCCCGAAGCCGGTGAACAGGCGGATGGCGATCGCCGCCCAGATGTTCGGCGCGAAGGCGAGGGCCAGATAGCCGACCATATTGGCCACCACGGTCGCCAGCAGGACCGGCTTGCGGCCGATCCGGTCCGACAGCCGGCCCCACAGGGGCTCGGCGAAGAACTGGCCCAGCGAATAGGCCGAGAACATCAACGACACCTGCCAGGCCGGCACCCCGAAGCTGAGCCCGAAGAAGGGCAGCAGCGGCACCACCAGGCCAAACCCCACCAGATTGATGAAGACGACGCCGAACAGGACGGCCAGGGCCCCTTTCTGGGATCGCGCGGAAGGGGTCATGCGGCCTCGGAGGACTGACGCCCGAGCTTGCCCTGCCGTCGTCAGGGTCACAAGCGCCCAGGCCCGGAATCAAGCCGTCCGCATACAGATCAAATGCAACAATCGTGTTCGAAAAAGCTTCATGAAGCAAAAAGCGTCCATTAATCGGCGTCGGCTATGCAGGGTACCGGAGGATGTCCATGGCCCTGATCGGCGACTTCATCGATGTGCCGGCCCCGGCCTCGCCCGACGACGCGGGCGCGGACGTGTTCGAGCGGTTCCAGGCGGATCCCAATATCCTGGCCATCGCCGTGGTGGACGCCGGGGGCCGCCCCATCGGCCTGGTGGAGCGCCACACCTTCTGCCTGCGCATGGCGGCGGAGTTCGGCCGGGCCCTCTATGCCCGCCGTCCCATCTCGGCGCTGATGGACACGGACCCGCGACTGGTCGAGGCCTCGGCGGAGGCCGACGTCTGGTTCGAATCCCTCGACGCGGCCGACATGGCCGCCCTGTTGCGGGGCTTCGTGGTCGTCCGCGACGGGCGCTATGTCGGGGTCGGCACGGCGCTGCAGATGCTCCAGGCGGGCCTGGCCGTGCACCGCCGTCGCGCCGAGGCCATGGCCACCCTGGCCCGCGACCTGACCAAGGCCGAGGCCGAGGCCCGCGCCTCGTCCCGGGCCAAGTCCGAGTTCCTCGCGGTCATGAGCCACGAGATCCGCACCCCCCTGAACGGCGTTCTGGGCGTGGCCGGTCTGATGGAGCGCGAACTGACGCAGGAGGCGCTGCGGCCCCACGTCAACACCATCCTCGACTCGGGCCAGACCCTGCTTCGCCTCCTGACCGACGCGCTGGACATGTCGCGGGCCGAGGCGGGCATTCTGACACTGGAGCCGGCGCCGCTGGACGTCGGGGCCCTGGCGCACGACCTGGTCGCCCTGTGGGGGCCGCGCGCCGAGGAAAGGGGGCTGGCCCTGACCGTCACGGCCGGGATGCCCGAGCACGACTGGGTCGTGGCCGACGCCATGCGGCTGAAGCAGGTGCTCAACAATCTGATCGGCAATGCGCTGAAATTCACCCTCAGCGGCGGTGTGGAGGTGACCCTGGACACGGCCTGGCTGAACGGCGCGGTCCGGCTTGAGGCCGCCGTCTCCGACACCGGGCCCGGCATCGCGCCGGAGGCGGCGGCCACCATCTTCGAACCGTTCAACACCGGCGACGCCGGGCGCGAGGGGGCCGGGGCGGGGCTGGGCCTCGCCATCTGCCGCCAGATCGTCCAGGCCATGGGCGGAACCATCGGCCTTTCGGCCGCGCCGTCCGGCGGCGCCCGGTTCCACTTCTGCCTGGACCTTCAGCCCGCGAGCCCGGCGATGCGTGAGGGCGGGCGGCCCCTTGCCGAGCCGACGCCGCATGAGACCCTGCATGTGCTGGTGGTGGACGACAATGCCGCCAACCGCTTCCTCGCCGGCCGGCTGCTCGACCTGTTCGGCTGCACCCATGAGATGGCTGTGAATGGTCAGGAGGCGGTCGAGGCGGCCTCCACCCGGCCCTTCGACATCATCCTGATGGACATCAAGATGCCGGTGATGGACGGCATGGCGGCGACCCGCGCCATCCGCGCCCTGCCCGGCGCGGCCGGGGCGGTACCCGTCCTTGCCCTGACCGCCAACGCCGACCCGCGCGACGAGGCCCTCTACCGGGCCGCCGGCATGACGGGCGTGGCGCAGAAGCCGATCCAGCCCGACGCCCTGCTGGACGCCATCCGGCGGGCGCTGGGCTCCGGTGCCGGGGCCCTCGAGGCGGCGGCCTGAGACGAGGCGGCAGGGGGAGGGGAGCAGGCACTCACGTGGCGGGCGACGGGCCCGCGCGCCCGGACGCTGGAGTTGACGTCACCGTCGCGACCGAAACCCTGCTGCCTGACCCCTACTGCCTACTGCCTACTTCGGCGCCAGGATCATGATCATCTGGCGGCCCTCCATGCGGGGGGCGTATTCGACCTTGGCGATCTCGTCGAAATCGGCCTGGACCTTGTTCAGCAGCTTCATGCCCAGCTCGGGGTGGGCCATTTCGCGACCGCGGAAGCGCAGGGTCACCTTGACCTTGTCGCCCTCCTCGAAGAAGCGGTGCATGGCCTTGGTCTTCACCTCATAGTCATGGGTGTCGATGTTCGGCCGCAGCTTGATTTCCTTGAGCTCGACGACCTTCTGGCGCTTGCGCGCCTCGGCCTTCTTCTTCTGCTCCTGGAAGCGGAACTTGCCGTAGTCGAGGATCTTGCAGACCGGCGGCTCGGACGTCGACACGATCTGAACCAGGTCAAGGCCCGCCTCCTCGGCGGCCTCCAGCGCGGCCGACAGGGGCATGACACCCTGCTTCTCGCCGTTCTGGTCGATCAGAAGCACCCGCGGCGCGCGAATGTCCTGGTTCATCGGGGGGCCGTCCTTCACGGGCGGCTGGTTCATCGGTCTACGAATGGGCGTCGGTTCCTTCAGTGTTCAGGGTGGCGGTGAGATGCGGGCGCGCGAACGCCTGCGACCGTCTCCGCCGCTTCAATATGCCGGTCCGTGGGGCTTACTTCAAGGCGCGGCGCCGTCGACGCGGTTCGGGAAGGCGTCGTGCAGGTCCAGGACGGCGGAAAAGACACGATCGACCGTCAGATCCTCGATCGGCGCGAACTGGCCGCGGACCTCATTGGAGGCCACGGTGCGGGTGCGCGGCCCCCAGGGGCCGTAAAGCCACCATTCGGTCGGTCCGAACAGGCCCAGCGTGGGTCGGCCCGCCGCGGCCGCCACATGCATCAGGCCGGAATCATTGCCCACGAACAGGGCCGCGCGGTCGATCGCGGCCGCCGAGGCCAGGATGTCGCCCTTGCCCACGAAGTCGAGGCCGCGCGGCCCGGCCGCCTCCAGCGCCGGCGTGGCGGGCGGCCTGTCGCCGGGGCCGCCCACGGGCATGAAGCGCCAGCCGTCGAAGCGCGGCTCGGCCTTCAGCTTCTCGACCAGCGCCCCCCAGCGGTCGGCGGGCCAGCTCTTGCCCGGCTGGTGGGCGATGGGGGCCAGGGCCAGGATCGGACCCGGCCCGGCCCCGCCGGCCAGTTGGGGGTCGATGACGGCGGCCGCCTCGGTGCGCGCCCGGTCGTCGAGGAAGATCTCGGGATCAAGCGGCCTGGCTGCCCCCATCAGGGCCGAGGCCGTCTCGACCTTGCGCCGCCCGGTCTCCAGCCTGCGGGAATAGACGAGGCGACGCCGCGCGTTCAGCGTCCAGGCCAGGGCCGAGCCGCGCACGTCGATGACCAGGTCCCAGCGCGTGCCGCGCGCCTGACCCCACAGGTCCAGCCAGTGTCCGGACAGGGGCTTCTTGTCGAGCGGGATGACCCGCGCCACGCCCGGGGCCGCGCGGAACAGGGGGGCGGGCGGGCGGCCGCAGGCGACGGTGATCTCCGCGCCGGGCAACTGCCGCGCGATCTCGCGGATCACGCCCGAGGAGATGACGCAGTCGCCGATGCGGTTGGAGGTGACGAACAGGACCTGGGGGGCGGGCACGCGGTTTCCTCTTCGTCGGCAAGCCGGCCCTCGCTATCAGGAGCGGGACGATCCGGCGAGAGGAAGCCGCGCATGCAAGACCCCGAACGGCTGGTCCGACCTGACGGCGAAACCCTGGCCCTGCGTCGCGTCGAGGGCGCCGGTCCTGCCGTGCTGTGGATCGGCGGCTTCCGCTCGGACATGGAGGGGACCAAGGCCCTGGCCCTCGACGCGGCGGCGCGGGCGCGGGGCTGGGCCTTCGTCCGCTATGATCATTTCGCCCATGGCCAGTCTTCGGGCGACTGGCGGCACGCCTCCGTGGGGCGCTGGGCCGCGGACGCCGTGGCCCTGGTCGATGCGCTGGACGGCCCGGTCGTGCCCGTGGGCTCGTCCATGGGCGGCTGGGTGGCCCTGCTGCTGGCGCGGGCGCGGCCGGAGCGGGTGGCGGGGCTGGTGCTGGTCAATCCGGCGGCCGACTTCACCGACCGGCTGATGTGGCCGGAACTGCCCGATCATGTCCGCCAGGCGATCCTGCGCGACGGCGAGGCGGAGATCGAGGAGCCGGGTCTGGGCCGCTACCTCCTGACCCGGCGCATGTTCGACGAGGCGCGGGAGCATCACGTTCTGGACGCCGATCTGGACGTCACCTGTCCCGTCCACATCCTGCAGGGACGGGCCGACGACGTCGTGCCCTGGACGCACCAGACCGCGCTGCTTGCGCGGCTGGGCCGGGCGCAGGTTCGTCTGGACCTGATCGCCCAAGGCGATCACCGGCTGTCGCGGCCCGGGGACCTCGAGCGCCTGGTCGAGGCGGTCGCGGCGATGCGGGCCGGTCAGGCGCCGGCGGGACGCAGTCCGGAGGCCTGAGCGGCGCGGCGCTCGCCGCCCGCCAGGATGATGCGGTCGATGCGGGCCTTCTCGGCGCGGAAGGCGGTCAGGTCGGCGCCGGACAGGATGG
>CAMCIP010000182.1 GCA_945874855.1 Brevundimonas vancanneytii | reverse complement strand
CCGTGATCCAGCCCGGCGGCTCACTCCGCGACGCCGAGGTCATCGCCGCCGCCGACGACAAGGGCGTCGCCATGGCCTTCACCGGCGTCCGCGTCTTCCGGCACTGAGCGGCGGCGCTTCTCCCCGCCCCGACTTCCTTCTCCCGCTCCTCCCTCCCTTCTCCCCTTGCGGGTGGAGGAGGGGCGGGCGTCGGCCTCTCAAGTTCCATTGTCCGGCCCCCTGTCGACGTCGGCTCCCGACCCAAAGCGGACTTTCGGAGGGTTCGAGGGCCGCGCGCACATCATGACTCAGTAGTGCGCGGGCGGCGGCGTGGGCGGTGCCAGCAAGGGCATGGCGATCAGGCCAAACAGGAAGCCGCCGACGTGCCCTTCCCACGCCACGGAGCGGCCGCCGCCCTCCGCCAGGTTGATGGCATAGTAGAGTCCCACCGTCGCCAGATTGAGCCAGACGACCAGCAGCACCTCGTCGCGAATCCGCCGCGACCGCAGCGGGATCATGCCCCCGTCAGGACCGATACGGGCGACGGCACCCCACAGGCCGAAGATCGCGCCCGAGGCGCCGACCATCGGGGGCCCCTCCGGGTTGAGGACCAGGTACAGCGCCGCCCCGGCGAGGGCCGAGCCCACAAAGAGTGCCGCAAACCGCCTCCAGCCGGCAGGCCCGACTCCCAGACGCACCATCGCCAGCGGCGTCAGCGGCAGCAGGACGCTGGCGTTCAGCAGCAGATGGGTCAGCCCGCCATGCGAGACCATGTGCGTGGCCAGGGTGTACCAACGCCCCTCGGCGAGGGCCGGACCCGAGACGCCCCAAGGCACCGGGCCGCCATCGGCCATCTGGGCGACGAACGCGGCACTGCAAAGCGCGAGCAGGACAAAGGCGGGCAGGCCGGCGGCGGAAAACAGCAGCTTCCAGGTGCGGATGTCCCAGATCGGCGGACCGGACTGCAACCGCCCCCGGCGGTCGCGCCGGCGAGCAAACAGCGGCGGGCGATCAGCGGCGGGCTGGTTCATGGCGGTCACTGTGGCGCAGGCGGGTGGGATTGGACAGGGGCGGGTCCGCTTTCCACCCTACGGCGACCGTCCGCTCCCGACCCATAGCGGACGTCTGACTTAACAGTCAGAATGAGACGCTCCCATGGATTTTCTCACAAGACGATGATGACGAAGCCGCTGGACGAGGCCTTTGAGGCCATCATGGCCCATCTCAACGAGAGCCTCGAGCCCCCGCCAGAGCGTGGTCTCCCTCTTGGCCATGAAGCTGTGCTCGAGAGCCTGCAATGGCTTTCGGCGGCGAACTACGGAGGGGCCATTCACCTGACGCGTCTGCGCAACGCGGGTGTCGAACTCAAGCGTGAGGATGGCAAGGACCTCGACCGCTGGATCGCCGAGCAGGTTCGCATGGCCAACATCGCCAGTTCCGCGCAAAGGGAATATCGCGAGCGCAACGGCTTGGCTGAAGGTGGATAGCTTGATGACGTAGCCGCGATGGCCGCTTTCCACCCGTAGCGGACATTCCGCGGGTCGGTATTTGACCTGGCAGGGGATGCGCGGTCCGGACCCCGTCAGCTCGGGGCACCCATCCCGATTTCCTCAGTCAGATCAGAGCCCACCACCATTCTCACCCCCTTCAGCCCGCCCTACCCCGCACCGCCCCCACACTCCCCCGGTCCCGTCGCCTCGGAGGGCCGCCTGGCCTGCGACCCTGGCGCGCGGCGGGAGCGGATGGAGCGGGGTTTGTCGGGCGGGGCAGATCGCGACCGTCGCACGGCGCGGACTGCAGGGACCTCCGGGCCTCAAGCAGCGAGCGCCCGCGGCGCGAGCGATAGGCCCCCTTCAACAAGGCCAGGGGGGACCACCACGAGATGGTCCCCGGCAAGGGTCGAGGGGGATACTCGGACCGGTCCAGGACTGCCTGCAGGGGCAGCCTGCCCGCCGGAGGCGACTGCGGTAAGGCCCGACAACGGCCACCCGGCGCAGGCTTCCGTCCAAACCATCCGTGCGGAGCGTCACGCGAAGCCGAAACGGTAAACTCCTCTTGTCCGGGCTTCGCGCCCGGCGCTCCGCCCGCCCTCCGACCCCCGCCGCATCCCGGACGGGGCCGATCCCCAATTCTCCCTCCCCCGCGGGGGAGGGCGGCGCGCAGCGCCGGGTGGGGGCGGCAGGGCACGACGACCCCGTTTTCCGAGACCCTCCAGAATCTGTCGCCCGTCTTCCTCCCCTCCCCCTCCCCCGGCCCCGGCCTCTGGCCTCGGCCCCCCGGACCCGCCATATCGCACCCATGGACACGCTCGACCAACGCTGGGCCCGGCTGGAGGGGCATACCGTCTTCAGTGGACCGGACGATGACCGGCCGCGGCCCATGGCCCTGCTGTTCCACGGCTGTGGCGGCATCCGGGGGCATCTGCCGCGCTATGCCGAGGCGGCGCGGGCCGCGGGCTGGCGCGCCGCCATCGTCGATTCCTTCGCCCCCCGCGGCTGGTCGCGCGAATGGGCCATGGCCACGGTCTGCACCGGCCTGCAGTTCCGCGGGCATGAGCGCGGCGGCGATGTGCTGGCGGCCGTCCACGGCGTCTCGCGCCGGCCCGACGTCGACGCCACGGCCCTCTGCATCGCCGGCTGGAGCCACGGCGGCTGGGGCATCATGGAGGCCATGAGCGCCGACCGCGACCGGCCCGGGGCCCTGGGCCTGGCCAATGCGGCCGCCGCCGACCTGTCGGGGGTCCGGGCGGCCTTCCTGGCCTATCCCTATGTCGGCATGGGGGCGACCAACCGCATGCGGCCGTGGCGGCACTGTCCACGCACCCTGGCCGTGGTCGCGCGGCGCGACCACCTGACCACCGTCGACAACGCCCAGAGGGTCCACGACATGGTCCGCAACTGCGGCGCCGAGGTCGAGACCTGGATCGCCGAGGGCACCCACGCCTTCGACGAGCCCATGTCCGCCCCGCCGATGCGGTTCGACGAAGCGGTCGCCGCCGAGGCGATCGACCGCTTCCGGCGTCTTCTGGAAGACACGGCCGCGCCGAAACCGGCGCCGAAACGCGCCCCCCGCCGTCGCGCCGCTTGACCCCGGACGCCTGATCCGGCCTCGTCCCCCTCCGGTTCCGGGGGGTGCGGGATGGACACGCGGATCGAGCGATGGCGGCGCCTCGCGCCGGCGGCCGAGCTGTTGACGCCGGCCGGCAAGGGCCCCTTCCCCCTCGTCCTGCTGTTCCACGGCTGCGGCGGGGTGCGCGACCATATCCGGGCCTATGCCCGCGCCGCGGTCGAGGCCGGCTGGGCCGCCCTGATCGTCGACAGTTTCGAGGCCCGGGGCTGGTCGCGCCGCTTCGCCCAGTTCCTCATCTGCACCGGCCTGATGTTCCGCGGGCGGCGCCGCGCCGGCGACGTCCTGGCTGCGATCGAGGGGGCCCGCCTCCTCCCGGTGGTCGATCCGGACCGGCTCGCGGTGGCGGGCTGGAGCCACGGGGCCTGGGCGATCATGGATCTGTGGGCGCAACCGTTGACGCAGCGCGGCGAGGTACGGATCGCCGACGCCGATGAAGGGTCGCTGGAGGGGGTGCGGGGCGCCTTCCTCGCCTACCCCTACGTCGGCGTCGCCTCGGCCAGCCGGGGCGGCCGCCCCTGGCCGCGCGGCGAGGGCCTGAGGATGCTGTCGATCGTGCCGCGCCGCGACCATCTCGCCTCGGTGCGCCGCCATCTGCGGGCCCTGGCCTCGGCCGTCTCGGCCGGGGCGGAGGTGGCGATCTGGAGCGTCGACGCCACCCACGCCTTCGACGAACCCGGGCTGAAGGGGCGGGTCCTCGCCTATGACGACGCCCTCAGCCTCGAGGCGCTGGACCGCTTCCGCGCCTTCCTGCGGTCGCTCTAGCCCTCGACCCGCACCGTGCCCCGCACGGAGTTGGCGATGTAGCAGGCCTCATGGGCCCGGTGGTGCAGCTCGGCCAGCGTCTCCGGGGCAGGCGCCTCCCCCGCCCAGTCGATGCGGGGCCGCAGCACGATCTCCGTCATCGACGTCCGGCCCCGGTCGTCCCTCGCCAGCATCCCCGAGGCCGCATCGGCATAGCGGTCGACCACGAGGCCGGCCTTCGCCGCATAGGCCAGGAAGAACAGCATGTGACAGCTCGAGACCGCCGCCACCAAAGCCTCCTCCGGATCCACCGCCGCCGGGTCGCTCATCGGGACCGGCACGCTGGACGGCGCCGACGACCCCCGCACCGTCGCCCCGCCGTCGAAGCGCCAGTCGTGCGCCCGCGAATACCGGTTGTCGGAGAACGGCTGGTCGCCGCGCATCCACTCAACCGTGGCCGTATGTTCGCTCATCATCCCCTCCAGAAGCCCACGATGTCCTTGACCTCGGCCACGGTGACGTCGGCCACCGCGGCGGCGCGGGCGGCGCCGTCCTTCAGCACCCGGTCGATCTCGGCCGGGTCGGCCATCAGGCGACGCATCTCGGCGGTGACGGGGGCCAGGGCCTCCACCGCCAGATCGGCCAGCTTCGGCTTGAAGGCGCCGAAGCCCTGACCGGCGAACTCGGCGATCACCTCCTCGCGCGATCGGTCCGACAAGGCGGCGTAGATCGTCAGCAGGTTCTTGACCTCGGGCCGGTCGTCCAGGCTCTCGCCCGGCCCAGGCATCGTGCCCATGTCGGTCTTGGACTTGCGGATCTTGCCGGCGATCACATCTGCATCATCCGTCAGATTGATGCGCGACTGATCGGACGGATCGGACTTGGACATCTTGGTCAGGCCGTCGCGCAGACTCATCACCCGCGGCGCAGGCCCCTGGGTCAGGGGCTCGGGCAGGGGGAAGAAGCCGGGGACGCCATAGTCGCCGTTGAACTTGGCGGCGATGTCGCGGGTCAGCTCCAGATGCTGCTTCTGGTCCTCGCCCGTCGGCACCTCGGTGGCCTTGTACAGCAGGATGTC
>CAMCIP010000181.1 GCA_945874855.1 Brevundimonas vancanneytii | reverse complement strand
TAGTCGCCCATGTTGTAGCCGCAGAAGGGCAGCATGGCGAAGGGATCGCGGCGCAGCTCGCCGACCTTGTTCTCGGCCGCGGCCGTGCCTTCCGAGGCCACGGTCGAGCCCATGAAGACACCGTGTTCCCAATCGAAGGCCTCGGTCACCAGCGGCACCGCCGAGGCGCGACGGCCACCGAACAGGATGGCGTCGATCGGCACGCCGCGGGGATCCTCCCATTCCGGCGCGATGGTCGGGCACTGGTCGGCCGGGGCGGCGAAGCGGGCATTGGGATGGGCGGCGGGCTGGCCGGAGGCGGGGTCGTGCGGTTCGCCTTTCCAGTTGGTCAGGCCCTCGGGGGCCTCCCTGGTCAGACCTTCCCACCAGACGTCGCCGTCGGCGGTCAGGGCCACATTGGTGAAGACCGTGTTGGTGGCCAAGGTGTCGAGCGCGTTCTGATTGGTGTTGCGGCTGGTGCCCGGGGCGACGCCGAAGAAGCCGGCTTCGGGATTCACAGCGTACAGGCGGCCGTCGGCGCCGAAGCGCATCCAGGCGATGTCGTCGCCCACTGTCTCGGCCTTCCAGCCCGGCAGGCTGGGCTGAAGCATGGCCAGATTGGTCTTGCCGCAGGCGGAGGGGAAGGCGGCGGCCATGTATTTCACGCGGCCCACGGGGCTGGTCAGCTTGAGGATCAGCATGTGCTCGGCCAGCCAGCCTTCGTCGTGGGCCATGACCGACGCGATGCGCAGGGCGTAGCATTTCTTGCCCAACAGGGCGTTGCCGCCATAGCCCGAGCCGTAGGACCAGATCTCGCGCGTCTCCGGGTAGTGCACGATCCACTTGTCGTCGTTGCACGGCCAGGCGACGTCGGCCTGACCCTCGGCCAGGGGCGCGCCGAGGGTGTGGACGGCGGGCACGAAGACGCCGTCGTCGCCCAGCACGTCCAGCGCCGGCTTGCCCATGCGGGTCATGATGCCCATCGAGACGGCGACATAGCCGCTGTCGGTGATCTCGACGCCGAGGGCGCTGATCGGCGAGCCCAGAGGCCCCATGGAGAAGGGCACGACGTACATCGTCCGGCCGGCCATGCAGCCGTCGAACAGACCGTCCATCCGGGCCCGCATCTCGACCGGATCCGCCCAGTTGTTCGTCGGACCGGCGTCGACCTTTTCCGCCGAACAGATGAAGGTGCGGCTCTCGACCCGGGCGACGTCCCTGGGGTCCGAGGCGGCGTAGTAGCAGCCGGGGCGTTTGACCGGGTTCAGGGCGCGCAGCGTGCCCTTGTCGATCAGGTCAGCGATGATCGCCTGCTTTTCGCCCTCGGAGCCGTCGCACCAGTGGACACGAGCCGGTCTGGTCAGGGCGGCGATCCGCTCGACCCAGGCCACGAGATCGGCATGCGAGGTCGGGGCCGGGTGAAGGCCGGGGGTCGATGGGGTCACGCCTACTCTCCTGAACGAGGCCCTGGCGCTTCTGTCGGCGCCTCGAGCCGGTCTCCCTCGGCGTGATCACGCCGTGTTTCAGCAGGAAAGACACCCGCAGGGACGCGACGTCAACCGATGCACATTTCAACCTTCTCTTCGCCATGCCGGGAATGCGGCTTGCGTTTTCTCGTTCGCCGATAGACGCGGCGCGCGCTATCTGACCCGGGTGGACACGATGGACGCCCCCCTTCCCGCCCCCGACGGCGCCCTGACCTCGCCGGCCGCCGCGCGCAACATGGGGGTCGTGCTCGAGGTCCTGCGCGCCCACCTGCCCGCCGACGGGCCCGTGCTGGAAGTCGCGGCGGGCACAGGCCAGCACGCGGCCGGCTTCGCCCGCGCCCTGCCCGCCCTGGACTGGACGCCCAGCGATCCCTCGCCGGAGGCCCGGGCCAGCGTCGAAGCCTGGCGCGCCGAAGGACCGCCGAACCTTGGCCCGCCGTTGGCGCTGGACGTGCTCGACGAGACGACCTGGCCGGACCGGCCGTTCAAGGCGGTCGTCTGCCTGAACATGATCCATATCGCGCCCTGGGCCGCGACCGGGGGACTGATGCGGCTGGCGGGGCGAACCCTGGTTCGGCCGGGCGGCCTGCTGGCGCTGTACGGGCCCTTCCTCGAGGCCGACGTCGAGACCGCGCCGTCCAATCTGGCCTTCGATGAGAGTCTGAAGGCGCGGGACCCGGCCTGGGGCCTGCGCGACCGGGACGCCGTGGTTGAGGTCGCCCGGACCCACGGCCTCGCCTTCACCCTGCGCAAGGCGATGCCGGCGAATAATCTGACCCTGCTGTTCCGCCGCGTTTGACCGGAGACGTCCGATGAAAGCCGTTCTGCTTGCCCTTGCCCTGGCCTGCGCCGTCCCCGCCGCCGCCCGGGCCAGTCAGGACCCGCCGTCGCCGCCGGCGCCGCCCAGCTACGGCGCGCCGGTCGACCTTGAGACCGCCCGGGCCCTTGTCGATCGGGCCCTGGAGTATGGCGCGGCCAGGGGCTGGCGGATCGCCGTCGCCGTGGTTGAACCCTCCGGCGAACTGGTGGCCTTCGCGCGTATGGACGACGTGCAGTATGGCTCGATCCACGTCGCCCAACGCAAGGCGGCCACGGCGGCGCGCTACCGGACACCGACGCTGGCCATGGAGGAGCGGACCCTGGCCGGCCGCACCGTCATTCTGGCCAATGAGGATGCGCTGCCCATCGCAGGGGGCCGGCCAATCGTCGTCGACGGCCGCATCGTGGGCGCGATCGGCGTGTCGGGCGTCACCTCGGCCCAGGACGATGAGGTGGCGCAGGCTGCCCTGGCTCCGCTGGCCGCGGACTGATTTCCCTTGGGGACCACCCGCACCCACGACGGCGCCGAGCCGGTCAGGCTGAACAAGTTCATGGGGCAGTCCGGCCTGTGTTCGCGGCGCGAGGCCGACGCCCTGATCGCCGAGGGTCTGGTGTCGATCGACGGGGAGACCGTCACCGACGCCGGGCGCAAGATCCTGCCCGGCCAGACCCTGACCCTCGCCGGCGCGGCGCAGGCGAAACTGGCGGAGGGCGTGACCATCGTCATGAACAAGCCGGTTGGCCACGTCTCCGGCCAGCCGGAGCCCGGCAAGACGCCGGCGGTGCGACTGCTGACCGAGGCCAACCGGATCGGCGCGGGCGAGGTGCCGGCGCGCGACGCCTCCCTGCCCCCCATAGGCCGGCTGGACGAGGATTCGCGCGGCCTGCTGCTGCTGTCGTCCGACGGGGTGGTGGCCCGGGCGGTGATCGGGCCGCAGTCGGAGCTGGACAAGGAATATCTGGTCCGCGTGACCGGCGACGTCACCGAAAAGAAGCTGGCCACCCTGCGCCACGGCCTGATGCTGGACGGACGGGTGCTGAAGCACGCGCGCGTCACGCGGATGGAACCGCACCGGCTGCGCTTCGTGCTGAAGGAGGGCCGGAACCGGCAGATCCGGCGGATGTGCGAGATGGTGGGACTGGAGGTCACGGACCTGATCCGCATCCGCATCGGCCCGCTGAAGCTGGACAACCTGCCGGAGGGGCGGTGGCGGATGCTGACGACCGAGGAGCGGGCGGCGCTGGTCGCGGGGTCAGGCGGGCAAGGGACAGGCGCCTGACGACGGGCCCACGGGTCGGGAAATCGTCGCACCTTCCCCTTGCCGGGGAACCGGGCACGGCCGCTGTGCGCTTCTGACGGGTCCCCCCCGAAAATCAGGAGAACGCCATGACCGATGAACGCATCAAGGGCGCCGCCGAGCAGATCGCCGGCAAGGCCCGCAACGGCTTCGGCCGTCTGACCGGCGACCGCAGGCTGCAACTCGACGGCAGGATGGAGGAATACAGGGGCAGGGCGCGCGACGCCTATGGTCGGGTCATCGACGGCCTCGACGGCCTCGTGGCCAAGGCTCCGGGCCGGTATCAGGACACCGCCCGCAAGGGTCTGGACTTCGCACGCCGCAAGCCGCTGCTGACCACCGGCATCGTCGCCGGCCTGGCGGTGGTGCCGGGCGGGCTGGGTCGGCGCCGTTAGTCCCGCCGCTTCCAACCGCATGCAGAAGAGCCCGGGCCGTGAGGTCCGGGCTCTTTCATTTCAGGGTCGCGACGACGGGCGTCAGCCCGCCGTCTCCTCTTCCGCCGAGGCCGCGGCAGCCCGGGCCGCCGCGCCGGTCAGGGGCGTGACGTCGAAGTCGATCTTGCCGTCCACCAACTGAACCTTGACGTGACCGCCCTTGGTCAGGCGACCGAACAGGATGTCGTCGGCCAGGGGCTTCTTGATGTGCTCCTGGATGACGCGGGCCAGGGGGCGGGCCCCGTACAGCTCGTCGAAGCCGTTCTTGGCCAGCCAGTCGGTCGCCTCGTCCGTCAGTTCGATGGTGATGTTGCGATCCGCCAGCTGGGCCTCCAGCTGCAGGATGAACTTGGTCACCACCGACCTGATCGTCGCCGCGTCCAGCGGCTTGAACGCCACGATGGCGTCCAGGCGGTTGCGGAACTCGGGCGCGAACAGCCGCTGGATGGCCTTGTCGTCCTCGCCTTCCACCTTGCCCCGGCCGAAGCCGATGGAGGCGCGGGCATTGTCGGCGGCCCCGGCGTTGGTCGTCATGATCAGGACGACATTGCGGAAGTCGACCTTCTTGCCGACCGCGTCGGTCAGCATGCCGTTGTCCATGACCTGCAGCAGGATGTTGTAGACGTCGGGGTGGGCCTTCTCGATCTCGTCCAGCAGCACGACAGAGTGCGGGTGCTGGTCGATGGCGTCGGTCAGCAGGCCGCCCTGGTCATGGCCGACATAGCCCGGAGGGGCGCCGATCAGGCGGCTGACGGTGTGGCGTTCCATGTATTCGGACATGTCGAAGCGCTGCATCTCGATGCCGAGGGTCAGGGCCAGCTGCTTGGCGACCTCGGTCTTGCCGACGCCCGTGGGGCCGGAGAAGAGGAAGCAGCCGATCGGCTTGACCGGATCCCGCAGGCCGGCGCGGGC
>CAMCIP010000180.1 GCA_945874855.1 Brevundimonas vancanneytii | reverse complement strand
CCGGCTTCCTGTTCGCCCTCGAGAACGGCCAGGTGAAGCCCGTCGATCCGGGGATGACCGAGGAAGAGATGGGCCTGCGCATGCTGTCCGGCGACCTGCGCATGGTCATGACCACCGACCAGGACGGTGTGGTGATGGTCATGTACATGGTGCCCAAGGTCCAGTGACCCGGACGCCGGCACTCATCCGGCAGATTCGAGACTGAAGGGGCGGGGCGGCGCAGGGATGCGTCCGCCCCGCGTCCATGTCGGGTTCGCGACCGGCTCAGGCCGGGCTTCCGGGGGTGGCGCCTCGCCTCGGGATCGCCTAATCAGCCGCCCGACGGCGCCCGCGCCGACGCCCCATTTCTCCTCCCCGCGCAACGATCCCAGGCCCCCTCATGTCCATCCTCGTCGACAAGACCACCAAGGTGATCACCCAGGGCATCACCGGGGCCCAGGGCACCTTCCACACCGAACAGGCCATCGCTTATGGCACCCAGGTCGTCGGCGGGGTGACGCCGGGCAAGGGCGGCCAGACCGCGGTCGGTGTGCCGGTGTTCAACACCGTCCGCGACGCGGTCGAGGCGACCGGCGCCAATGCCACCGCCATCTATGTGCCGCCGCCCTATGCCGCCGCCGCCATCCTGGAAGCGATCGAGGCCGAGGTGCCGCTGATCGTCTGCATCACCGAGGGCATCCCGGTGCTGGACATGGTCCGGGTCAAGGCCCGGCTGGACGCCTCATCCTCGCGCCTGATCGGCCCCAACTGCCCCGGCGTGCTGACGCCCGGCGAGTGCAAGATCGGCATCATGCCGGGCAACATCTTCAAGAAGGGCTCGGTCGGCGTGGTCTCGCGCTCGGGCACCCTGACCTATGAGGCGGTGTTCCAGACCTCCAATGCGGGCCTCGGCCAGACCACGGCCGTCGGCATCGGCGGCGACCCGGTCAAGGGCACGGAGTTCATCGACGTGCTGGAGATGTTCCTGGCCGACCCGGCCACCGAATCCATCATCATGATCGGCGAGATCGGCGGCGGCGCCGAGGAAGAGGCCGCCCAGTTCCTGATCGATGAGGCGAAGAAGGGCCGCCGCAAGCCCATGGCCGGTTTCATCGCCGGCCGTACCGCCCCTCCCGGACGCACCATGGGCCACGCCGGCGCCATCGTCTCGGGCGGCAAGGGCGGCGCCGACGACAAGATCGCGGCCATGGAGGCAGCGGGCATCAAGGTCTCGCCGTCCCCGGCCGCCCTCGGCGAAACCCTGCTGGCGGCGCTGAAGGGCTGATCGCTTCGGGCGGAGGCGCAGGGTTCATCACCAGGGACACCCGGCAGGCACGAAGGCCACGAAGAGGCCGGCGGCCCACTTCCGCGCATCGCGCTTCGTCACTCAGTGGCGAATGGAACGCCTGCGGCGCCTCAGCCTCGCTCTCCTGGTGACCTTCGTGCCTGCTTGGTGTCCTTGGTGATGAACCAAAGATCGAAGACACTCCTGCGTCCCGGGTGATTTTCTCCCCCTTTCGCCCCTCTTCGGTCATGACCCGTCAGCAAACAGGGCTTATATGAGCCCCGGCCCCGGTCGCGGACGTGCGCGCGCGGGCCCATGGGACGACGAGAAGAAATGGCTGACGACGCCGGACGGCTGAACCAGGTCTTTGCCGAGACCAGCTTCCTGTACGGCGCCAACGCCGCCTTCATCGAGGACCTGCATGCCCGCTGGGCCGACGATCCGTCCTCGGTCGCCAGCGAGTGGCGCGCCTTCTTCGACCAGCTCAGGGATCCCGCCGGGACGGTGAAGGCCGCCGCCGGCGCCGGGGCCTGGGGCCGGTCGGTCACCGCCGAACCCAGCGAGGAGACTGCCGCCTTCGACGGCCGATGGCCCGCGGCCAAACCGGCGGCAAAGGCCGCCCCGTCAGCCGCCGCCCCGGCCGCGGCCGCCGCTGCGACGCCCGCCCCGGTCGCGGCCCCCTCGGCCGACGTCGTCCGCGCCGCCGCCCAGGACTCGATCCGCGCCCTGATGCTGATCCGCAGCTATCGCGTGCGCGGTCACCTCGGGGCCCAACTGGATCCGCTGGGGCTGGAAACGCCGCCCCAGAACCCCGAACTGACCGCCGAATTCCACGGCTTCGGCCCCGGCGATCTGGATCGTCCGATCTTCCTCGGCGGCGTGCTGGGTCTGGAGACCGGCACCATCCGCCAGGTCATGGAGATCCTGACCCGCACCTATCGCGGGCCGCTGGGCGTGCAGTTCATGCACATCGCCGAGCCGGAGGAGAAGTCCTGGCTGCAGCAGCGGATCGAGGGCGTCGAATCGCTGGCGGTCACCGGCTTCACCCGCGAGGGCAAGCTGGCCATCCTGAACAAGCTGATCGAGGCCGAGACCTTCGAGCGCTTCCTGCACCGGCGCTTCCCCGGCACCAAACGCTTCGGCCTCGACGGCGGCGAGGCCATGGTCCCCGCGCTGGAACAGTTCATCAAGCGCGGCGGCGCCCTCGGCGTCGACGAGATCGTTCTGGGCATGGCCCACCGCGGCCGTCTGAACGTCCTGGCGGCGGTGATGGGCAAGCCCTATCGCGCCATCTTCCATGAGTTCCAGGGCGGCTCGACCGTGCCCGGCGACATCGAGGGTTCGGGCGACGTCAAATATCACATGGGCGCCAGCTCGGACCGGATCTTCGACGCCAACCGGGTCCACCTGTCGCTGACCGCCAACCCCTCCCACCTCGAGATCGTCAATCCGGTGGTGCTGGGCAAGGCGCGCGCCAAACAGGCCTTCGACATCCGCGAGGCCCATGCCGGCGTCACCGAACCGCAAGGCGTGCTGGACCGGTCCAAGGTCCTGCCGTTGCTGATCCACGGCGACGCCGCCTTCGCCGGCCAGGGCGTGGTGGCCGAATGCTTCGCCCTGATGGGGCTGAAGGGCTACCGCACCGGCGGCACCATCCATTTCGTGGTCAACAACCAGATCGGCTTCACCACCTCGCCGCGCAACAGCCGGTCCTCGCCCTATCCGTCCGACGTCGCCCTGATGGTCCAGGCCCCGATCCTGCACGTCAACGGCGACGATCCGGAAGCCGTGGTCTTCGCCGCCAAGGTGGCCTCGGAGTTCCGCCAGAAATTCGCCAAGGACGTGGTGGTGGACATGTTCTGCTACCGCCGCTTCGGCCACAACGAGGGCGACGACCCGACCTTCACCCAGCCCTTGATGTACGCCAAGATCAAGGCCCAGCCGTCGACGCGCGAGATCTACGCCCGACGCCTGATCGCGGAAGGCGTCATCGACCAGGCCGGCGTCGACGCCGAAATCGCCCGCTTCGAGGCCTTCCTCGACGCCGAGTTCGAGGCCGGCAAGACCTTTGAGGCGAAGAAGGCCGACTGGATGGACGGCCAGTGGCAGGGCATCGGCCTGCCCGAGGGCGACGAGCGGCGCGGCGAAACCGCCGTGCCCATGGACCGGCTGCGCCACCTGGGCCGCACCCTGACCGAGGTCCCGGCCACCGTCGACGTCCACAAGACGCTGAAGCGCGTCCTCGAGACGCGGCGCGAGACGATCGAGGCCGGAGAGGGTCTGGACTGGGCCACGGCCGAAAGCCTGGCCTTCGCCTCCCTGCTGGACGAGGGCTTCCCCGTGCGCCTGTCCGGCCAGGATTCGGTGCGCGGCACCTTCAGCCAGCGCCATTCCGGCATCATCGACCAGACGACCGAGGCCCGGTTCGTCCCCCTCAACAACCTGCGCCCCGGCCAGGCCCCGTTCGAGGTGATCGACTCGGCCCTGTCGGAAGAGGCGGTGCTGGGCTTTGAATACGGCTACGCCCTGACCGACCCCAACACCCTGGTGATGTGGGAGGCCCAGTTCGGCGACTTCGTGAACGGCGCCCAGGTCGTCATCGACCAGTTCATCTCCTCGGGCGAACGCAAATGGCTGCGCATGTGCGGCCTGACCATGCTGCTGCCCCACGGCTATGAAGGTCAGGGACCGGAGCATTCCTCCGCCCGGCTGGAGCGCTTCCTGCAGCAGTGCGCCGAGGACAATATGCAGGTCGCCAACTGCACCACCCCGGCCAACTATTTCCACATCCTGCGTCGCCAGATGCACCGGCCCTTCCGCAAGCCGCTGATCATCATGACGCCCAAGTCCCTGCTGCGGCACAAGAAGGCGACCTCGACCCTGGCCGATCTGGCCGAGGGCAGCTCCTTCCACCGCGTCCTGCACGACGACGCCCAGCGCCGCCCCGACGTCGCCGGCGTGACGCTCAGGCCCGACGCCGACATCCGCCGCGTCGTCCTCTGCTCGGGCAAGGTCTATTACGACCTGCTGGAACGCCGGGAACGGGACGGCATCGACGACGTCTATCTGATGCGGCTGGAACAGTTCTATCCGTGGCCGATGAAGTCGCTGATGACCGAACTGGCCCGCTTCCCCAAGGCCGAGCTGGTCTGGTGCCAGGAGGAGCCGCGCAACATGGGCGGCTGGACCTTCGTCGACAACTGGCTGGAGCTGACGCTGGAGAAGCTGGACGTCGCCGCCAAACGCGCCCGCTACGTCGGCCGCCCGGCCTCGGCCTCGACCGCCGCTGGCCAGATGAGCCGCCACCTCAAGGAACTTGACGCCTTCCTGACCGACGCCTTCGCCCGCTAAGCTGAACAGACACCTCCCCCGAAAGACCTGCGACCATGGCCGACATCCTCACCCCCGCGCTGGGCGAATCCGTCACCGAGGCGACCATCGCCCGCTGGACCAGGGCCGCCGGCGACGCAGTGACCAAGGACGAGGTCCTGGTGGAGCTCGACACCGACAAGGTCTCGCTGGAGGTCGTGGCCCCCGCCGACGGCGTCCTGGCCGAGATCAGGGCCGCCGAGGGCGCCACCGTGACCCCCGGCGCCGTGCTGGGTGTGGTCACCGAAGGCGCCGCCGCGGCCCCGGCCGTGGCCGCGCCCACCGAAGCGGCCCCCG
>CAMCIP010000179.1 GCA_945874855.1 Brevundimonas vancanneytii | reverse complement strand
ACGGTGCAGGTCTGCGCCGCTTGGAACGGAGAGCCGTGCGTGATGATTGACCGCGACCGCAGAAAACTGATCCAGAGCCTGGGAGGCGCCGCCACCGCATGGGCCGGCCAGGGCCTTCTGCCCGCGTGGGCGCAGACAGGTTCGCCGGGCGTGCGTGCCAACCTGCCGACGCTGGAGGGCCCTGACGTGCGCCTCAGCGTCGGTCATTCGCCCTTTGCTGTGGGTGGGCGCGCCGGCCACGCAATCACCGTAAACGGCACTCTGCCGGCGCCGCTGATCCGCCTGCGTGAAGGCCAGACGGCGCGGCTGTCGGTGACCAACACGCTGGGCGAGGACACCTCGATCCACTGGCACGGCGTGCTTCTGCCCTTCCACATGGACGGGGTGCCGGGGGTCAGCTTCCCGGGCATCCGGCCGGGTGAGACCTTCCAGTACGAGTTCCCGGTCATCCAGTCCGGCACCTTCTGGTACCACAGCCACTCCAACCTGCAGGAGGCAATGGGCCACTACGGGCCGCTGATTATCGATCCGGCAGGGGCCGATCCGGTCGCATACGATCGCGAGCACGTGATCGTCCTGTCCGACTGGAGCTTCCTGCACCCCCACGAAATCCTCGACCGGCTGAAGAAGAGCCCCGGCTATTTCAACCAGTCGCGCACGACCCTGTCCGGCCTGCTTTCCGGCGAGGACGGCATGTCGCTGGCGGACCGGCAGATGTGGGGCCAGATGCGGATGGACCCGCGCGACATCGCGGACGTCAACGGCACCACCTACACCTATCTGGTCAACGGACACGGCCCGGCCGAGAACTGGACCGGCCTGTTCCGGCCCGGCGAGCGCGTGCGGCTTCGGGTCATCAACGCCTCGGCCATGTCGATCTTCAACGTCCGTATTCCGGGCCTGGCCATGACGGTGGTCAATGCCGACGGGGAGAATGTCCGCCCCGTCGAGACCGACGAGTTCCAGATCTCCGTCGCCGAGACCTATGACGTCGTCGTCCGGCCGACTGAGGACCGCGCCTACACACTCGTTGCCGAGTCCGTGGATCGGTCCGGCATGGCGCGGGCGACCCTGGCGCCCCGTCTGGGCATGACGGCCGAGGTCCCGCCGCTGCGCGAGGTGCCGACCCTGACCATGCGCGACATGGGTATGGGCGGCATGGCGGGCATGGACCATTCGGCTATGGGGCACGGCGAGCCAGCCGCTACTGCCTCCACCGATCATGCCGCCATGGGCCACGGCGGCATGGACCATGACATGCGCAACCCGGACAACGCCCCCGCCGGCATGGCGGTCGGGGTCGGGGTGGACATGATCTCGTCGGACCCTGCCAACCGCCTGGGCGAACGGCCCATGGGACTGGAGGACGCGCCGCACCGGGTGCTGGTCTACACCGACCTGGTGTCCCTGGCCCCCAACAAGGACCAGAGGCCGCCGTCGCGGGCGCTGGAAATCCACCTGACCGGCAACATGGAACGGTTCATGTGGGGCTTCGACGGGCGCAAGTTCTCCGAGATCGTCGAGCCGATCCGCTTCGAGCGGGACGAGCGGGTGCGGGTGACGCTGGTCAACGACACCATGATGGCCCACCCGATCCACCTGCACGGCCACTTCTTCGAGCTGGTGACGGGCGGGCCCGCCGGGCATCAGCCGCTGAAGCACACGGTCAACGTCGCGCCGGGGTCCAAGGTGACCTTCGACCTGACTGCGGATGCGCCGGGCGACTGGGCCTTCCACTGCCATATGCTGATGCATATGCATGCGGGGATGTTCAACGTGATCACCGTCCGTCCACTGGATGGAGACGCGGCATGATCCGTCTGATGAGTGCGCTCGCCCCCCTCTTGCTCGCCGCCGGGGCGGCGTCCGCCCAGGATCACAGCCAGCATGCGCCCCCCGCCCGGCCGCCGGTGCAGGCTCCGGCCGCCGATCCCCATGCGGGCCACGTCATGCCCGCGCCGACCCGGACCGCGGACCCGCACGCCGGGCACGACATGGGCGCGCCGGCGCAGGCCACTGATCCTCACGCCGGTCACGCGATGTCCGCTGAACCCGACCCCCATGCCGGTCACGACATGAGCGGTGCATCCCCCGGGTCCAGCATGGGCCCGCCTGACGTGCCGACCAGCGCGGATGACGAGGGCCGTCCCCGCCAGCCGCCGCTGCCGCCCGCCGCCCTGTCCGGCCCGACCCATGCCGCCGACGCGATCTGGGGCACGGATCGGATGACCGGCGCCCGCGACATCCTGCGGCGCGAGAACGGCGACGTGCGCGCGACCGCCGTCATCGTCGACCGGCTGGAGGCGGGCTTCGACGACGGCGAGGAGGGCTGGACCTGGGACCTCGCGGGCTGGACCGGCGGCGACATCAACCGGTTCTGGTGGAAGTCCGAGGGCGAAGGCGACTTCGACGGCGAGGCCGAGGGCGAGGTCCAGGCCCTCTACAGCCGCGCGATCTCGCCCTTCTGGGACGTCCAGGCCGGCGTGCGCCAGGACCTCCGCGAGGACGGCGAGGATCCCACTCATCTGGTGCTCGGGCTCCAGGGCCTGGCCCCCTACTGGTGGGAGGTCGACGCCGCAGCCTTCCTGTCGACCGAGGGTGACCTGACGGCGCGGGTCGAGGCCGAATACGACCAGCGCATCACCCAGCGCCTGATCCTTCAGCCGCGCGTCGAGATCGAGGCGTCGGCGTCGGACATTCCCGAGCTGGGGCTGGGTTCGGGCCTGACACACATCGAGGCGGGCCTTCGCCTGCGCTTTGAGATCGTCAAGGAGTTCGCGCCCTACGTCGGGGTCGAATGGAGCCGCGAACTCGGCGACACTGCCGACCTGACCCGCATTCTTGGCGGCGAACCCGAACACACCCGTCTCGTCATCGGCCTGAAGGCCTGGTTCTGAGGACTATCGACATGCACAGCCTGCTTCCCCTCGTCGTCGCCAGCTTTTTCGTAGCCTCGCCCGCCTTCGCCCAGGACGCCCACGCCGGCCATGGCGCGCACGCGGGGCACGACCAGGCCGCGTCCGGCGACCATGCGGCCCACGGCGTCCTCACCAGCCCTGCCGACGGCGCGATGACGGACGGCTCGCCCGACTGGTTCACCGCCACCTTCCCGCACGCCATGACGCTGAAGGCCGTCACGGTTCAGGCCGAGGGCGGCGCGGCCGTAGCGGTCCCGGTGGCTGCCGCCGCCGCCACCACGCGGGTTTCGGCCGATCTGCCGACGCTTCGTCCCGGCAACTATGTGCTCAACTGGACCGCCGAAGGGGCGGACGGCCACGCCATGACCGGCGCCGTCCGTTTCATGGTGCATTGATGATCGGCGCATCGACCCGGCGAGCCCTTCTGGCGGGGGCCGTCGCTGCGACCGCCGCCGGGCCGGTCCTGGCCCAGGATCGGCGGATGACGGCCTACAAGACGCCGTGGTGCGGATGCTGCGACGGCTGGGTGGCGCATATGCGTGGCGCCGGCTGGACCGTCGAAGTGGTCGAGCGCGAGGACTTGGCCCCGATCCGGGCACGATTTGGCGTGCCGGATCGCTACGCCGGGTGCCACACAGCCGTGGCCGGCGGCTACGCCATCGAGGGCCATGTGCCCGCCGCCGATGTCGCGCGTCTGCTGCGGGAACGGCCCGCCGCCGTGGCGCTGGCCGCGCCCGGCATGCCCGCCGGATCGCCCGGCATGGAGGCGGCGGGTCGCCAGCCCTATGTCACCCTGCTGATCGATCGAGCGGGCGAGGCCATTGTCTTTGGCCGTCACAACGGGGCCTGATCGTCAGGCCGCCTCCTCCTGGAAGGCGGCGATGATCGGACAGGGCCCGCTGTCCTTCGACGCGCAGACGTTCGCCAGCCGCCTCAGGGCCGCTCTCGCGTCTTCCAGATCGGCGATGGTTCGGTCCAGTGCGGCCAGGCGCTCGGCCGCCAGCACGCGGGCGCGCACCCTGTCCTCGCCGGCGTCCAGCGACAGCAGTTCCTTGATCTGCTCCAAAGTGAAGCCGGCCGTCTGCGCCGAGCGGATGAACTTCAGCCGGCGCACGTCCTCCTCGCCGTAGCGGCGGATGCCGGTGCCCATGCCGTCGCGCGACCAGCGATCCGGCGTCGGCATCAGGCCCCGTCGCTGGTAGAAGCGCACCGTCTCCACCCCCACACCGCCCTCACGCGCCAGACCCGCGATCGTTCGGATGCTCATGCTTGACTCCGTATCATGATACGGAACCTAACGCGTGCGCCTCGGATTGAAAGATCATGGAGGCTGCAATGACCAAGACCGCCATCATCCACCGCATGGTGATGCCCGACCACACCTGCCCCTGGGGGCTGAAGGCCCGGCACCTGCTGAAAAGCCGGGGCTACAGGGTCGAGGACCACTGGTTGACCACTCGCGAACAGACCGACGCCTTCAAGGTCGAGCATGGGGTCAAGACCACGCCCCAGGTCTTCATCGACGGACAGCGCATTGGGGGCCATAACGACCTGCGCCGTTTCCTCGGCCTGAAGGTTCGCGACCCCGGGGCGACGACCTATACGCCCGTCCTGGTCGTGTTCCTTACCACGGCCGTCATGGCGGCCATGATCAGCCTGACGGTCTTCGGCACGCCGCTGACGGTCCGCGCCGGGGAGTGGTTCATTGCCCTGTCGATGATGGCCCTGGCCATGCTGAAGCTTCAGAACCTCGAGAGCTTCTCGTCCATGTTCCTGAACTACGACCTCCTGGCCAGGCGCTGGGTGCCCTACGGCAAGGTCTATCCCTTCGCCGAGTTCGGGGCCGGAGCCCTGATGGTCGCGGGTGTCCTGACCTGGCTGTCGGTGCCGGTCGCCCTCATTATCGGCGGCATCGGCGCGATCTCGGTGTTCAAGGCCGTCTACATCGACAAGCGCGAGCTGAAGTGCGCCTGCGTCGGTGGCGACAGCAACGTTCCCTTGGGTTTCCTCTCGCT
>CAMCIP010000178.1 GCA_945874855.1 Brevundimonas vancanneytii | reverse complement strand
GGCGAAGCCACATCCTACGGCTTCGAAGGCCAGACCTACTGGGTGGCGGCGGACAATCTCGACGTCTTCGCCACCTATGCCTTCAACCGTTCGCGCTTCGAGAGCGGCATCTTCGACGGCAATCGCTTCCGCCTGTCGCCGGATCACGCGGCCTCGTTCGGCGTCAACTGGCGGCTGCCCTTCGCCGAGGGCGAGGTCGAGGTTCAGCCGACCTACACCTGGCAGTCGGAGGTCTACTTCAGCGACGACAACGACGTTCCGGCCCTGCAGGTCTCCAACCTGGTGCCGGACCTCGCCCAGGACGAGACGCAGGAAGCCTATGGTCTGCTGAACCTGCGCATCCGCTACGCGCCCTTCTCGGGCGGCTGGGAAGTGGAGGCCTTCGGCGAGAACCTGCTGGACGAGCAGTACATCAAGGACGCGGGCAACACCGGCGACTCCCTGGGACTGCCGACCTTCATCGCCGGCAAGCCCTTGACGTTCGGCTTCGGCTTCCGCGTCCGCTACTGAGTGACCGGGGGGGCCGGACACGGGTCCGGCCCCCGACCTTTCGGAGACAGCAAATGGCCAGGATGAACCGCCGAGGCCTGCTGGGTCTGTTCGCCGCAGGGTCGGCCCTGCCGGCGGGCGCCGCTGCCGCACAGGCCCGCGATGCTGCGTTTCTGCATGGCGTGGCCTCAGGCGATCCGCTGGCGGACCGGGTGATCCTGTGGACCCGGGTCACCGCCGGCACCCCGGTGTCTGTCGAATGGCGCATCTGGCCCCTGGGCGAGGCCCGGCCCACACGGGCGACCGGCCGCGTGGAGACCGGTGCCGAGCGGGACTGGACCGTGAAGGTCGACGCCACCGGCCTGCGGCCCGGCGTCGAGTACGCCTATGACTTCGCGATCGGCGACCAGGTCTCGCCCCGCGGCCGCTGTCGCACCCTCCCGACCGGGGCTGTGGAGGACGTCGTCCTGGCCGTGGCCTCGTGCCAGCTTCATCCGGGCGGCCTGTTCAACGCGTGGGCCGCCGTGTCGCAGATGGACCGGCTGGACGCCGTCGTGCACCTCGGCGACTACATCTATGAGTACGGCTCCGGTGCCGACGCCTATGGCATGACGACCGGCCGGGCCCTTGGCCGCATCCCCGAGCCGGCGCACGAGATCGTCAGCCTCGCCGACTATCGGACCCGCCACGCCCAGTACAAATCCGACCCCGACCTTCAGGCCGCCCATGCCCGTGCCGCCTTCATCTGCGTCTGGGACGACCACGAGATCACCAACGACGCCTGGCTGAACGGGGCCGAGAACCATCAGCCGGAAGAAGGCGACTGGACCACCCGCAAGGCGGCCGCGCTCAAGGCCTATGGCGAATGGATGCCGATCCGCGAAGCCGGACCGAACGGCCTGACCGAGGCGATCCAGCGCAGCTTCCGCTTCGGTGACGTGGCGGCCCTGCACATGGTCGAGACCCGGCTGCTGGCCCGGGCCGAACAGCTGGACTACGCTCGCGACCTGACGCTGATGGCCGGACCGGACGGCACGCCCGTGCCCGACGTCGCTGCCTTCGAGGCCCGGCGCAACGATCCCGCCCGGGACCTGCTGGGTGCGGACCAGCTCAACTGGCTGGGCGGGGCCCTGACGGCCCACCGCGATGCGGCCTGGCAGGTGCTGGGCAATCAGGTGGTCATGGCCCGCGTGGCCGGCCCGGATGTCTCGGCCCTGGCCTCGCCCGAGCAGGTCGAGGCCGCCCTGGCGGGCCTGCCGCCGCAGGTGGCCGAAGGCCTGCGGCGGGTCATCCCCCTGTTCAAGGCCGGCCTGCCCTTCAACCTGGACAGCTGGGACGGCTATCCGGCGGCGCGCGAGCGGCTGTATGCCCGGTTCGCCGAGGCCGGCGTCCAGCCCATCGTCCTGGCTGGCGACAGCCATGCCTTCTGGGTCAATGAGCTCAAGGACGCCGCCGGCGCGCGCCGGGCCGCCGAGTTCGCGACCAGCGCCATCTCCAGCCCGTCTCCGGGAGACGCGGTCGGCGACCTGCCGCTGGGTGCCCTGCTCAACCAGGCCAACCCGGAGGTCGTCCATTGCGACCAGAAGGCCAAGGGCTTCCTCGTCCTGACGCTGACCGCCGACGCGGCCGTCGCCGACCTGACGGCCGTCTCTACCATCCTCGAAAAGCCCTTTGAGACCCGGTCTCTGGGCCGCTGGCGTGTCCAGAAGACGTCCGAAGGGATCACGGCTCCGACGCGGGTGCGCACCTGACGGCCCGCATCCGGCGAGAAATCGTCAGACCAGCGCCTCGAACTCGTCTACCAGCCGCTCCAGCCGGCGACAGCCGATCAGCCAGAAGGCCGGATCCCTCGGGTTGAGCCCGAACGGTTTCAGCGCTTCGACATAGGTCCGCGTCCCGCCGGCCGCCAGCAGGTCGCGATACAGGGGCGTGAAGGCTGCAGGATCCGCACGTCGCGTCTCCATCAGCGCCGCCGTCAGCAGGTCGCCGAAGGCATAGGCGTAGACGTAGAAGGGTGAGTGGACGAAGTGGGACACATAGGCCCACCACACCTCATAGCCCGGGTTCAGCGTCACCGCCGGGCCGAGGCTGGCGGCCATCTCCTCCATCCAGATCTGCCCGATGCGCTCGACCGAAAGCTCGCCTCCCGCCCGCGCGTCGTGGAACCGGGTCTCGAAGCGGTGGAAGGCGATCTGGCGCACGACGGTGTTCAGGCCGTCCTCGATGCGCCCGGCCAGCAGGCCCCGCCGTTCCGCCCTGGGCGCATCCGCCAGCAGCCGGTCGAACGTCAGGCCTTCTGCGAAGATGGACGCCGTCTCCGCCAGCGTCAGGGGCGTATCGGCCAGCAGCGTGCCGCGGTCGGCCGCCAGGGTCTGGTGCACCCCATGACCCAGCTCGTGCGCCAGGGTCAGGACGTCCCGACGCTCGCCCATCCAGTTCAGGAAGACATAGGGGTGGCGGTTGGCGGTCACCGGATGGGCATAGGCCCCTGACTGCTTGCCCGGCCGCGCACGGGCGTCGATCCAGGGCCGGTCGAAGAAGCCCCGCGCCCGGTCGGCGAACTCCGGGCCGAGGTCGGAGAAGCTGTCCAGAACCAGGTCCCGCCCCTGCCCCCAGTCGAAGGTGCGCGGGGCTCGCGTGTCGAGCGGCGCATTGCGGTCCCAGTGATCCAGCGTCGGCTTGCCCAGCACACGGGCCTTCAGCGCATAGTAGCGGTGCGACAGCCGCGGATACGCCTGCGCCACCGCCTCGGCCATGGCGTCCACCGCCTCACCGTCGACCTCGTTGGCCAGGTGGCGGCTGTCGGCCGGGCGGGCGAAGCCGCGCTTGCCGTCCTCCAGGGCCTTCTCGGCGGCCACAGTGTTCAGGACCAGTGCCAGGGTGCGAACCTCGCCCTGCAGCGCGCCTGACAACCCCTCGGCCGCTGCCCGACGTCGGGCCGGCTTTGGGTCGGACAACTGGTTCAGCGTTTCCGACAGGGTCAGCGCATCCTTGCCGGCCTTGACGCGCAAGGCAGCCAGGGTCTCGTCGAACAGGCGCGGCCACTGGGCGGCGATCGGCATACGCTCGGCCAGATAGGTCTCCAGCTCGGCCGGCAGCTCGTGCGGCTTCTGCGCGCGCACACGCCGCAGCCAGGGCCGCCAGCGCGACGCTTCCGCGTACGTGGCCAGCGCCGCCTCGACCTCACCCTCTTCCAGCTGATTGATTTCGAGCGTCAGCCAGACGGTGGGCGTGGCCAGGGCCGTGACCTTCTCGCGCACATCGGCCTCGAAGCCCTGGGCCCCGGCATCGTCACGCGCCGTGGACGCGACCAGAAAGGCATAGGCGGACAGGCCGCCGAGCGCGTCAGTGGCCTTCTCGTACAGGGCGATCGCCCGATCCAGCAGGCGGCCCAGCCTGGCCGGCTCGGCCCGGCTGCCCGTCAACTGACCCTGCAGGGCACCCAGATCGGCCACGACGACGCGTGCGGCGGCGAGGTCCTCCGCGATCCGCGCGTCCTGGCGGGAGGCATAGAGGTCGGAAAGGTCCCAGAGCGGCGGCTCGGGCACGACGGGGCTTTTGAAGGGCGCGTTCATGCCCCCGGGTATGGGGTCAGCGCGCGCGTCCGGCAATGCCGGTCTGGCGCGGCGACGGGCCTCAGTCGGCGGCCACGGCCTCGATTTCGACCTTCCACGCCGCGTCAAAGATGCCCGTGACGATCACGGTCAGCGCCGGCTGCCGGCCGCCCAGACGGGCCAGCCGAACGGCGCGGTTCTCCATTGCGTCGTCACGATCGGCCAGAAAGGTCGTGATCTTGACCAGGTTGTCGAGGGTCATGCCCGCGGCCGCCAACTGGGTCTCCAGATTGTCCCAGACCTGTTCGCACTGACCGCGGAAGTCGGTCGCCAGCGAGCCGTCGGGGGCCGTCGGCACCTGGCCCGACACGAACAGCCAGCGGGTCGCGCCGGTTACCTCCACCGCCTGGGGATAGGACCCCTCGACCGGCGGAGAGCCGTCGCCGGTCAGGGGGCGCAGGCGCAGGGTCACCGACCCGCTCTCACGGGCGCGCGTCGTCGGTCCGGGCGCGCACGGCGCCGAACTCCGACGTCGGCTTCCAGCCCGGCCAGTCCCCGGAATTGGCCAGGTCGTAGCCCAGGCGATGCAGCAGGGTCAGGTTCTCGACCGCCGACGAGAAATCCAGGTCCTCGGACCATTCATCCGACACCTTGTGATAGTCGGCCGCGAACTTCGCGTCCCAGGCGGGCCGGCCCACCTCGACGCCGCCCTCATCCCAGTCGACGCCGTGCCAGGTCATCAGGGCCGGCACGCCCGCGCGGGCGAAGGGGAAGTGGTCGGAACGATAGTAGAAGCCCTGCTCGGGCTGGCGGTCGTCGGTGACGTAGCGGCCCTCGGCCGCGGCCAGCACCGCCAGCCGGTCCTCGAGGTCATTCTGGCCCTTGCCGAAGATGGCCACGTCACGGGTCGGCGGCGACAGGGGCAGCATGTCGATGTT
>CAMCIP010000177.1 GCA_945874855.1 Brevundimonas vancanneytii | reverse complement strand
CAATCCGACCTTCCACGTGGTGCTGGACGACGTCGCGGCCGTGCTGGCCCAGTATGATCGCTCGACCATCGACATCGTCGGCCACGCCGACTCCGACGGGGCCGACGCCTACAACCTGGACCTGTCGCAGCGCCGGGCGTCCAATGTCGCCCGCTACCTGATCGACCGGAACATCCTGCCGGCGCGGCTGTATGTGGAGGGCCGCGGCGAAAGCCAGCCGATCGCCTCCAATGCCACCGCCGCCGGCAAGGCCCAGAACCGCCGCGTCGAGATCATGATCCGTCCGTTCACGGGCTGAGTCCCTGCGCAGGTTCAGCCTGCCGACAGGCCGGAGCCCGCAAAGGCTCCGGCCTGTTTCGTCGATCGGCGTCGTGCGGACTTGCGCCGACTCCACCTGCGTGCTGACTGCGCGGGGCGACGACGGGAATCGGGGGCAGGCTGGGCGTGGACGGCGATCGGCAGGGTTGGGTGCAGGGAGTGCGGCTGATGCTGGTTGCGGTCGTCTGCGCCGTGCTGACGGCAACGCTGGTGATCCAGGCCGGCTCCCTCATCCTCGACAACGATCGCGACGAAGCCGGATCCCGGCGGATCTCGCCGGCATCCTGGTGACGCCTCAGGCCCGTCCGATCGAACTGTAGCGGAAGCCGCGCGCCCGCAAATCCTCTGGCCGGTAGACGTTGCGCAGGTCGACCAGAACCGGCGACCGCAACGCCTGTTTGACCCGATCGAGGTCGAGGGCCCGGAACTGGTCCCATTCGGTCACTATCACGGCCGCATCCGCCCCTTGCAAGGCTCCATAGGGGCCGTCCTTGAAGGCCACCCCCGGCAGCAGCCGGCCGGCCTCGTGCATGCCTTCGGGGTCGAACGCCTGCACGGTCGCCCCCGCCGCGATCAGCGCGGGCACCAGGTCCAGCGCCGGGCTGTCGCGCATGTCGTCGGTGTTGGGCTTGAAGGTCAGCCCCAGCACCCCCACCGTCTTGCCGGCAAGCTCGCCGTCCAGGGCCGCACGCACCCGTTCGACCATGGCCTTCTTGCGTGCGTCGTTGACCGCGACGGTGGTCTCCACCAGCCGAACCGGCGCGCCAGCGTCCGACGCCGTCCGCACAAGGGCGAGGGTGTCCTTGGGAAAACAGGATCCGCCATAACCGGGCCCCGCGTGCAGGAATTTGGCCCCGATGCGGTTGTCCAGACCGATGCCGCGCGCCACCTGCTGCACGTCGGCCCCCACCGCTTCGCACAGGTCGGCCATCTCGTTGATGAAGGTGATCTTCATCGCCAGGAAGGCGTTGGCGGCGTACTTTATCAGCTCCGACGTGCGGCGGCCGACGAACAGCAAGGGGCTCTCGTTCAGGTTCAGCGGGCGATAGATCTCGCTCATCACCCGGCGGGCCCGGGCACCCAGCGGTTCTTCCATGTCATTGATCCCGATGACCACCCGGTCGGGGCGTTTGAAGTCGCCGATCGCGGCACCCTCGCGCAGGAACTCCGGGTTGGACACCACCACGAACTCCGCGTCGGGCCTGACGCGGCGGATGATGGCCTCGACCTCGTCGCCCGTGCCGACGGGCACGGTGGACTTGGTCACGATCACAGTGAAGCCTTCGATCAATCCAGCCACCTCCTCGGCGGCGGCGTGGACATAGGACAGGTCGGCGTGACCGTCGCCGCGTCGAGTCGGCGTGCCTACTGCGATGAAGACGGCGTCCGCTTCTCGTATGGCCGCGTCGCCCTCCACGGCAAAGAACAGCCGGCCGTCACGCACATTGGCAGCGACCAGTTCCTCCAGGCCCGGCTCGAAGATCGGCATTTCGCCTCGCTCCAGCCGGTGGATCTTGTCCGCATCCTTGTCGATACAGGTCACGACGTGGCCGAAGTCGGCGAAGCAGGCGCCCGAGACCAGCCCCACATATCCGGTCCCGATCATCGCCACACGCATGCCGACCCCTCCTTACGCTGAATGAAGCGGGATTAGCCGCCCGGTCGGGGCTTGAACAGCGTCAATCCGCGCGGCCTCTTGTCGGACGGGCCCGTCAATGTCACGCAGGCCCATGGACCAGCCCGCCCGTTGCGGCGCTCCGCTCTCGCCCCTGCTTCGGGCGCTGGAAGCGGAAAGCCTGCATATCCTTCGAGAAGTCGTCGCCGAGTGCGCGCGTCCGGTGCTGCTGTACTCCATTGGCAAGGACTCGGCGGTCCTTCTGCATCTGGCGCGCAAGGCCTTTGCGCCTGACCCCCTGCCGTTTCCGCTACTGCACGTCGACACGACGTGGAAGTTCCGGGACATGTACGCCCTGCGCGACCGGGTGGCGGCAGATCCGGCGGTCCGCCTGATCGTCCATCGCAATCCGGAGGCCGAAGCGGGCGGGGTCAATCCGTTCACCCATGGCTCAGCCGTCCACACCGACATGTGGAAGACGCAAGGGCTCAGGCAGGCGCTGGACGCGCATGGCTTTGACGCGGCGTTCGGCGGCGCGCGGCGGGATGAGGACGCCAGCCGGGCCAAGGAGCGCATCGTCTCGGTCCGAACCGTCGGTCATGGTTGGGACGCGCGCCGCCAGCGGCCGGAACTCTGGGACCTGTACAATGCCCGCGTCCGGCACGGGGAGTCGGTGCGGGTGTTTCCGCTGTCCAACTGGACCGAGGCCGACGTCTGGGCCTACGTCCTGGCCGAGGCCATTCCGGTGGTGCCGCTGTATCTCGCGGCCGGGCGACCGACGGTGGAGCGCGACGGCAAGCTCATCGTCGTTGACGACGACCGCATGCCGTTGCGGCCCGGCGAGCGGCCCGTGATGCGGCGGGTCCGCTTCCGTACTCTGGGCTGCTGGCCGCTGACCGCGGCGGTGGAGAGCGAGGCCGACAGCCTGGAGGCGGTCCTGGCCGAGACGCGCGGCGTCCGCACCTCGGAACGGGCCGGTCGTCTGATCGATGCAGATCGGCCGGGCTCCATGGAGCGCAAGAAGCAGGAGGGCTATTTCTGATGGCCCGTCCTCCCGGCGATCGGCTGCGCTTCCTGACCTGCGGCTCCGTCGACGACGGCAAGTCGACCCTGATGGGCCGTCTGCTGATCGATGCGGGTGCCGTGCCGGAGGACGTGGCGGCCGCTGCGACAGGGGCCGACGGGGCGGTCGATTTCGCCGCCCTCGTCGACGGTCTGCTGGCGGAGAAGGAGCAGGGCATCACGATCGACGTGGCGCATCGCTACTTTTCGACACCGCGCCGGGACTTCCACGCCATCGATGCGCCCGGCCACGAGCAATACACACGCAACATGGTGACGGGAGCCAGCCAGGCCGATGTGGCGGTCGTCCTGGTCGATGCCCTGCGCGGGCTCACGTCACAGACCCGGCGCCACGCCCTGATTGCGGCCATCACGCGCGTGCCGACCGTCCTCTTCGCGATCACCAAGATGGACGCTGTGGGCTGGGATCGCGCCCGGTTCGACGCTCTGGCTGCCGAGGTGGCGGCGTTCGCCGCCGCGCTGGGGCTGCCGTCCGTCGAAGTCGTGCCCGTCTCCGGTCTCACGGGCGAGAACGTGACCCGCGCGGCCGCCGTCGACTGGGTGCGGGGCGCGACCCTTCTGGAGCGGCTGGAAGCCGCGCCGGTCAATGAGGCGGATCAGGGCCCGTTCCGGATGCCGGTGCAGTCGGTGCGACGCGACGGCCTGGAGAGGACCTATGTCGGCCGCCTCGCCTCGGGCCGGCTTCAGGTCGGGGACGCCGTGCGGATCGAGCCTTCAGGGCGCCAGGCGACCGTCGTGCGGCTGTCGGGTGCCGACGGTGAGCTGGATGAGGTTCACGCGGGCCTGACCGCTGCGATCGGTCTCGACCGGCCGGTGGATCTCGCGCGGGGCGACGTGCTCACTGCAGCCTCGGACCCGCTGGAGGTCGCCGACCAGTTCGAGGTCGAGATCGTCTGGATGGGGGAGGAGCCCCTGCTGCCCGGGCGGGTCTACGACCTGAAGATGGGTACACGGACCACCTCGATGCAGGTGACCGAAGTCCGCCGCCGGGTCTCGGTCGACGACCTTTCCGGTCTGGCGGCCAAGACCCTGGCGCTGAATGAAATCGGGGTTTGCAACCTCGCGCTGGGCGCCGAGGTCGCCTTCACCCCCTATGCCGAGAACCGCATCCTTGGGGGCTTCATCGTGATCGACCGGCAGACCCTGGCCACGGTCGGGGCCGGGATGATCCGGTTCGCCCTGCGCCGGGCCCACAATGTCCACCGACAGGCGCTCACCCTGGACGCCGGGACCCGTGCCGCCGCCAAGGGGCAGAAGCCGACGGTGCTCTGGTTCACCGGCCTGTCGGGGGCAGGCAAGTCCACCGTCGCCGATGCGGTGGAGCGGCGACTGCACGTTCTCGGTCGCCATACCTATCTGATCGACGGCGACAATCTGCGCCACGGCCTCACGCGGGACCTCGGCTTCACGGACGCCGATCGGGTCGAGAACATCCGGCGGGCAGCGGAGACGGCGCGCCTGATGGCCGACGCGGGCCTGATCGTGCTTGTTTCCCTGATCTCGCCCTTCGCCTCGGAGCGACGCATGGCGCGCGACCTGATGCCGCCCGGCCAGTTCATCGAGGTCTTCGTGGACGTGCCGCTGGCCGTCGCAGAGGCGCGCGACGTGAAGGGCCTGTATCGCAAGGCGCGCGCGGGGGAGTTGGCCAATTTCACTGGCATCGACAGCCCCTATGAGCCCCCGGCGGCCCCCGACGTCCATCTGCGCGCCGACCAGGAAACGCCGGATCAGGCAACGGACCGAATCGTCGAAATCCTGCGGACCCTGGGGCGTTTGAGCGCCGACTGAAGATCGGACGGAACCCGGGGGCGGTCCAACCGGCTCCCTCACAGCGAAGGGCCCGCCGGAGTGATCCGGCGGGCCCCTGCCTTGGGTTCGACGTGTCTTCTGCGGCGTGAGCCTTAGAAGTTGATGTCGATGGTGGCGCGACGGTTGAGCGGCTCGCGCACGCCGTCGGCGGTCGGACGGTC
>CAMCIP010000176.1 GCA_945874855.1 Brevundimonas vancanneytii | reverse complement strand
GCTATGGCCTGCCCGCCTACAACATCAACAATATGGAACAGGGCCTGGCCATCATGGAGGCCGCCGACGCCGTCGACGCGCCGGTCATCATCCAGGCCAGCCGCGGCGCCCGCGCCTATGCCAATGACATCGTCCTGGCCCGGCTGATCGACGCCCTGGTCGAGATCTACCCCCACATCCCGGTCTGCATGCACCAGGACCACGGCAACGGCCCGGCCACCTGCGCCACCGCCATCCAGTACGGCTTCACCTCGGTGATGATGGACGGCAGCCTCGAAGAGGACGCCAAGACCCCCGCCAGCTATGAGTACAACGTCGACGTCACCCGCCGCGTGGTCCAGATGGCCCATGCCTGCGGCGTCTCGGTCGAGGGCGAGCTGGGCGTGCTGGGTTCGCTGGAAACCGGCATGGGCGAGGCCGAGGACGGCCACGGCTTCGAGGGCAAGCTCGACCACTCCGCCCTGCTGACCGACCCGGACCAGGCCGTGGACTTCGTGCGCGAAACCCAGGTCGACGCCCTGGCCATCGCCATGGGCACCAGCCACGGGGCCTACAAATTCTCGCGCCAGCCCGACGGCGACGTCCTGGCCATGCATGTGATCGAGGAGATCCATCGCCGCCTGCCCGACACCCATCTGGTCATGCACGGCTCCTCCTCGGTGCCGCAGGACCTGCAGGAGATCATCAACCAGTACGGCGGCCAGATGCCCCAGACCTGGGGCGTGCCGGTCGAGGAGATCCAGCGCGGCATCAAGCACGGTGTGCGCAAGATCAACATCGACACCGACAACCGCATGGCCATGACCGGCGCGGTGCGCAAACTGCTGGCCGAAAAGCCCGGCGAGTTCGATCCCCGCACCTGGATGAAGCCCGCCAAGGAGGCGATGCGCAAACTGTGTCAGGAGCGCTTCGTCCAGTTCGGCGCCGAGGGCATGGCCTCGAAGATCAAGCCCCTGTCGACCGCGCAAATGGCCAAACGCTATGCCGCCGGCGAGCTCAACCCCCACTTCGGCAAGGCCCGCCAGGCCGCGGCCTGAGGGGCGTTCTCCCTCCCCCGCGGGGGAGGGAGAAGGACCTCAGACATTCACCCCCTCGTGCGCCAGCAGGGCGCGCTTGCGCTCCACGCCGCCCGCATAGCCGGTCAGCGTGCCATTGGCGCCGATCACCCGGTGGCAGGGCACGATGACCCCCACCGGATTGCCGCCGTTGGCCAGACCCACGGCGCGCACCGCCTTCGGCCGGCCCACCTCGGCCGCCAGCCGGCCATAGCTGACCGTCGTGCCCGCCGGGATGCGCCGCAGCGCCGCCCAGACCTCGCGCTGGAACGCCGTGCCGGCCGTCCGCACCGCCAGGTCATCCAGCGCCGCCAGATCGCCGCCGAAATAGGCCGCGAGGGCCGCCCGCACCCGCTCCGGGGCCCGGCCCGGCGCCAGCCGCACCTCGCCCCAGTGCCGCGCCAGCAGCCGCTGCATGCGATTCTCGAAGTCGGCGAAGTCCAGCGCCCGGACCGCGCCGTCCGCGTCGGTCACCACCAGAATCTCCCCGACCGGCGTATCGATCCGGTCCAGGGTCAGGGTCTCAGGCGGCATGCCGCGTCTCCTCCATCAGGTCGCGCGGATCGATCCCCGCCGCGCGCAGGTGGGCCAGGCCATAGGCCCGCCACGGCCGCCAGGCCCGGGCCCGGCCTTCCAGTTCGCTCAGATCCAGCCGGTCGCTGGGTGCGATCCCGTCATCCCCGATCTGATCCGGGACAACCCAGTCGCCCGCCAGCCTCAAACCCGGCTGTGCGGCCACAAGGGGGGCCAGCACCGGATCGCCCGACAGGTCGCGCGCCACGGCATCGGGATCGCAGCCGAGATCAAAGGTCCGGCGCACCCGCGCCAGCACGCCGGGCAGCACCCTCAGGTCCTCGACCTCGGCCCACACCGCCGCTCGCCCCGGCCCCGCGCGTTCCACCCTTACCTCACCTCCGGACCCGTCCACCGCCGTGGTAAGTTCGCGGATCCAGCGACCGCCCTCGACCCGGTCGCCCCGCGCCGCCAGCCGGGCCAGAAGCCCGTCCCAGTCGTGCGGCTCGCGATAGGGCAGGCTCAGCCGCACCCCGCCGTCCGAGACCCGCTCGCGCCCGCGCCGCAAGGCCGACGGCGGCCGGGCATACAGGGCCTGAAACGTCTCATTGAACCGCCGCACACTGCCAAAGCCGGAGGCCAGCGCCACCTCGGCCATCGACAGGTCGCTGTCATGGATCAGGGCCTTGGCCAGCAGCACCCGCCGCGTCTGCGCCACGCTGACCGGCGCGGCGCCCAGATGGATATGGAACAGCCGCCGCAGATGCCGCTCCCCCACACCCAGCCGCGCCGCCAGGGCGTCCACATCGCCGGCATCCAGCGCCCCGGCCTCGATCAGGGCCAGGGCTCGCGACACCGTGTTCGACGTGCCCTTCCAGGCGCCCATCTCCGGCGCCGTTTCGGGCCGGCAGCGCAGGCAGGCCCGGAACCCCCGCGCCTCGGCCGCCGCGGCGGTCGGCACGAAGATCATGTTCTCCGGCCGCGGGGTCCGCGCCGGGCACACCGGTCGGCAATAGATCCCCGTCGTCTTCACACAGGTGAAAAAGCGCCCGTCGAACCGCGCGTCGCGCGTCCGCACCGCCCGCTGGCAGGCCTCCTGATCCAGCTCGGGTCCGATCGCATCCATGCCCGGCACAGTGCCGCCGCCCACGCCCCGAGTCTCGCGGTTTTCGGACCTTTGCTCAGCCCGTCATCCCGGACGGCCGCAAGGCCGATCCGGGATCGCCCCACGCCCGGTGTCCGGGCCGATCCCGGCTCAAGGCCGGGATGACGACGGGCCGGAGTCCCTAGCGCCCCCGCACCACCTTTGTGAGATCGCCCAGGATGGCGAAGGCCTGGGCGATGCCGAACCCGGCCAGCACGAAGCTCAACACTGTGCCGAGAACCCGGGCCTGCCCCGCCAGCGTCCGTTCGGCCTGGTCGATCGCGTCCAGGGCTTCCCAGCGCAGAAGGTGCAGGCCCCCGCGCACCTGGGCCGTGGCGCCGTCGGCCGCCGTCAGGTCGAACCAGTGGCCCCACTGCAGGATCGTCCACGCCAGGGCCAGGCTCGCCAGGCCCAGCCCGATCGCGAAGACGGCGCGCAGCCGCACCATGTCCGGCCGCAGCACGCCCAGCAGGTCGACCGCCATATGCGACAGGGCCAGCGCCAGGATCGGCGCGAACAGGGCCGTCCACACCGGCGCGCCCGACACCGTCACCAGCTGGTCGCCCAGTTCGAACGCCCCGCCCCAGGGCCATTCCCAGGCTCCGATCCACCAGGCCACGAACAGACCGCCGAAGATCAGGCTGAACAGGGCGTCCGACCCCGGCCAGCGCCCGGGCGAGGTCCGGATCGCCGCAGGCCGGGCCGTCGCGGCCTTGTCGCCCACCCCGGCGGTCACCGACCCCGTCAGGCCCCATCGCACCGGATCGGCCAGGGTGAAGGCGTGCAGATCCCTGACCCGCCAGTCGGTCATCCAGCGCGGCTTGCCGCCCCACCGCTCCATCGACCAGGCCACGGCCGTGATCACGCCGCCCAGATAGAAGGCCCCCTCGAAGAAGCCGGCGAAGGCCTGTCCGATCGCCTGACCGAAGCTCTGCGGTCCCCCGGCCAGGGCGACGACCAGACCCAGCACCTGCACCGCCCCGACGATCAGCAGTCCCGCCTTCACCGCGAACAGCCAGTAGGGATAGAGTTCCGGCCCCACCAGGCTGTCGGGACCGCCGGCATACCTCTGGGCCACGACCAGCGGATGGCCGATCTCGCGCAGGATCGCCTCCTGCTCCTCCTCGGTCAGCGGCCGGGCCAGGTCCTCTTCCTTCGCCTCGAACCGGCTCAGGATCAGTTCGCGCAGCTCGGCGACGATGTCGTCGCGCTTGTCGGCGGGCAGCTGGGCCTTCACCGCGTCCAGATAGGCGTCAATCAGGGCCATGGTCCCCTCCCCCTCAAAGCATCTTGTCCAGCGACGCACCGATCCGCCGCCATTCGGCGGTCAGGGCGTCCAGCATCTCGGTTCCGGCGGGCGACAGGCGGTAGAAGCGCTTGTTGCGCTTGTCTTCCTCGCGCCATTCGCTGACCAGCAGGCCCTGGCTCTCCAGCCGGCGCAGCAGCGGATAGAGGGTCGATTCCTCCATCTCCAGCCCGTCCGCGGCCAGGGCCTGGCGCAGGGTGTAGCCGTACCGCTCGACCCTCAGACAGGCCAGCACAGCCAGCCCCAGCGACCCCCGCCGCAGCTCCAGCCGCATCGCCTCAAAAAGGGAGCCGTCCCCCGGCATCGCCACTCACCCTGCCTGTCACATAGTGTGTGACACACAGTGTATGGCGCGGAGTGTGGGGGTGAGTCAAGCCAGCGTGTCAGTCGGGCGTACGGCCCGCCGCCAGAAGGATGCCGTCCAACACCGCGCCGAGGTCGTCGAGCACGTCACTCGCACCCATGCGGTGGACGCGGATGCCTTTGGCGGCCAGCCATTCGTCGCGCCGCGCGTCGTGGCGCAAGGCATCGGGCTGGTCGTGCATCTGTCCGTCGACCTCGACCGCCAGGCGTCGCTCGTCGCAGTAGAAGTCCAGAATGTACGGCCCGATCGGGTGCTGCCGACGAAACCGCAGACCCTTCAATCGCCTTCCGCGCAGCGCGGCCCACAGCGCGATCTCCGGCAGCGTCAGCTCCCGCCTCAGCCGTCGCGCCCGATCGCGCGTGATCCTCGGCGTCTCCATCGGCCCCTCCAAATCCTCCCCCATAGGGGGAGGATTTGATCAGTCTCTCAGATAAAACAGCGCCTCCACCGTCACCCCCAGGGTCCGCGCCAGCTCCAGCGCCAGCGTCGTCGACGGCACGAAGACCCCGTTCTCGACCGTGTTGATGGTCTTGCGCGACACTCCGATCCGGTCCGCCAGCTCGGCCTGGGTCAGGCCGGCGGCGGTGCGGATCTCCTTCAGGTGCGATCCCAGGCGGGCGTCAGCCATCCCGGGCGGC
>CAMCIP010000175.1 GCA_945874855.1 Brevundimonas vancanneytii | reverse complement strand
GACGATAAAGGAAGCAAGGCCATGCATTTCACCAAGGATCACGAGTGGGTCCGGCTGGAGGGCGACGTCGCCACGGTCGGCATCACCAAACACGCGGCCGACCAGCTGGGCGACGTGGTGTTCGTCGAGGTGCCCGACGCCGGCAAGACGGTGACCAAGGGCGACGGCTTCGCCGTGGTCGAGAGTGTCAAGGCGGCCTCGGACGTCTATGCCCCCGTCGCCGGCGAGGTGATCGAGGGCAATGTGGCCCTGGCCGATGCGCCCGAGACGGTGAACGCCGATCCGGAAGGCGCCGGCTGGTTCGCGAAGATCAAGGTCGCGGAAGCCGCTGCGACCGAAGGGCTGATGGATCGTGCGGCCTACGACCAGTACCTGACCACGCTCTAGATTTTGCCGTCATCCCGGACGGGCGCACGCTCGATCCGGGATCGCCGGAAAAGCCGACGTTCGATGCGATCCCGGCTCGCCCTCGCGGGTGCCCGGGATGACGAGGAAGAAGAATGCGCTACCTGCCCCTGACCCCCGACGACCGCACGGCGATGCTCGCCGCCATCGGCGCCAAGACCATCGACGACCTGTTCGTGGACGTGCCCGAAAGCGCGCGTCTGGCCGGACCGGTGGATCTGCCGCGCGTGGCGGGCGAGCTGGAGGTCGAGCGGGCGCTGAAGGCGCTGGCCGGCAAGAATGTCGTGGCCGGGGACGTGCCCTTCTTCTGCGGGGCCGGGGCCTATCGCCACCATGTGCCGGCAACCGTGGACCACATCATCCAGCGGTCGGAATTCCTGACCAGCTATACGCCCTACCAGCCCGAAATCGCCCAGGGCACGCTGCAGTATCTGTACGAGTTCCAGACCCAGGTCGCGAACCTGACCGGCATGGCCGTGGCCAATGCCAGCCTCTATGACGGCTCCACTGCCATGGCCGAGGGCGTGCTGATGGCCACGCGGGTGACGCGCCGGAACAAGGCGGTTATCTCGGGCGGGGTCCATCCCCACTATGTCGCCGCCACCGAGACCGTGGTCCACGCCGTCGGCGTTGAGACCGAGGCCCTGCCGGCGGCCGTCGACGCCGAGGCCGACGTCATCGCGCGGATCGGTGCGGACACCGCCTGCGTGGTCGTTCAGACGCCCAACGTCTTCGGCACGGCCACCGACGTGACGAAGATCGCCGAGGCCGCCCACGCCGCCGGGGCCCTGTTGATCGTGGTGGTCACCGAGGCCGTGTCCATGGGCCTGCTGAAGTCGCCCGGCGAGATGGGGGCCGACATCGTCGCCGCCGAGGGCCAGTCGATCGGCAACGCCCTGAACTATGGCGGGCCCTACGTCGGCCTGTTCGCCTGCCGCGAAAAGCTGATCCGCCAGATGCCGGGCCGTCTGTGCGGTGAGACCGTGGACGCCGACGGCGAGCGCGGCTTCGTCCTGACCCTGTCGACGCGCGAGCAGCACATTCGCCGCGACAAGGCGACGTCGAACATCTGCACCAACTCCGGCCTGTGCTCCCTGGCCTTCACCATCCACATGAGCCTGCTGGGCGAGGCGGGCCTGCGCAAGATGGCCCTGCTGAACCATGAGAAGGCGCTGGCCACGCGCGACGCCCTGGCCGCCATCCCGGGTGTGGAAGTGCTGACCCCGCGCTTCTTCAACGAGTTCGCCGTCAAGCTGCCCCGCCCCGCCGCCGCGGTGGTCGAGGCCCTCGCCGGGGACCGCATCCTGGCCGGCGTGCCCTTCAGCCGCCTGGCCCCCCGGGCCGGCATGGACGACGTCCTGCTGGTTGCGGCCACCGAGACGACGACGGACGCGGACATTCAGGCTTTGGCGAGTGCGCTCGCCAAGGTTCTGGCGAACTGAGGACCGAACCGATGAGCACCATGAACACCGTCGGCCGCCCGACCGCCCCTGTCCCGCATCAGCCCGAGCATGACTACAAACACCCGACCCTGACCGGCGGGCGCGGCCTGCTGCAGGACGAGGCCCTGATCTTCGAGGGCGACGGCTGGGGCAAGACCGGCGTCGACATGCCCGAGCCGAAGACGGACGGTGGCGATCTCGGCGCGCTGGTCCGGCGCGACCCCATCGGTCTGCCTGGCCTCTCCGAGCCCGAGGCCATGCGCCACTATGTGCGCCTGTCGCAGAAGAACCACGCCATCGACCTGGCCATCTATCCGCTGGGCTCGTGCACGATGAAGCACAACCCGCGTCTGAACGAGAAGATGGCGCGTCTGGCGGGCTTTTCCGACATCCACCCGATGCAGCCGACTTCGACCGTTCAGGGGGCGCTGGCCCTGATGGACCAGCTGTCGCACTGGCTGACGACCCTGACCGGCATGCCGGCCGTGGCCCTGTCGCCCAAGGCCGGCGCGCACGGCGAACTGTGCGGTCTGATGGCCATCCGCGCGGCGCATGAGGCCAGCGGCGAGCATGAGAAGCGCCGCAAGGTGCTGGTCCCGACCTCGGCCCACGGCACCAACCCCGCCACCGCCGCCTTCGTCGGCTACACGGTGGTGGAAGTGGCCCAGACCGACGACGGTCGCGTCGACGTGGCCGATCTGGCGTCCAAGCTGGGCGACGACGTGGCCGCCATCATGGTGACCAACCCCAACACCTGCGGCCTGTTCGAGCGCGACATCCTCGAGATCAGCCGCCTGACCCACGCGGCGGGGGCCTATTTCTACTGCGACGGGGCCAACTTCAACGCCATCGTCGGCCGGGTGCGGCCGGGCGACCTCGGCGTCGACGCCATGCACATCAACCTGCACAAGACCTTCTCGACGCCCCACGGCGGCGGCGGTCCGGGCGCGGGTCCGGTGGTGCTGTCGGCGGCCCTGGCCCCCTTCGCCCCCGCCCCCTGGGTGGTCGGCGACGCAGACGGCTTCCGGCTGGTGGAGCGGAAGGAGGACGAGGCGGCGCAAGCGTTTGGCCGCATGTGCGCCTTCCAGGGCCAGATGGGCATGTACGTCCGCGCCCTCAGCTACATGATGAGCCACGGCTCCGACGGCCTGCGCCAGGTGGCCGAGGACGCCGTGCTCAACGCCAACTACATCAAGGCCCGCCTGTCGGACGTGATGTCGGCCGCCTTCCCCGACGGCCCGTGCATGCACGAGGCCCTGTTCGACGACGAATGGCTGAAGGGCACGGACATCACCACACTCGACTTCGCCAAGGCGATGATCGACGAGGGCTTCCACCCCATGACCATGTACTTCCCCCTGGTCGTGCACGGGGCCATGCTGATCGAGCCGACCGAGACGGAGTCGAAGGCCGAGATCGACCGCTTCATCCACGCCATGCGCCTGCTGGCCGAGGCGGCGAAGTCGGGCGATGTCGAGCGGTTCAAGGGCGCGCCCTTCCACGCCCCCCTGCGCCGGCTGGACGAGACCCGCGCGGCGCGGGCGCCCAAGCTGCGCTGGACCGCGCCCGAGGGCCACAACATGGCGGCGGAGTAGGGTCTACTCCGCCGACGCCCGGCGCAGCGCCATAAACGCGGCCTTGCCGTGGACTTCCGGCCCGCGCGTGTCGTCTGCAGCCAGCCAGGCCTCGGTCGCCATGCGCAGGACGCCGATCGCCGTCGTCGCCACCACGCGGGCCTGAAGGTCGTCGGGGGCCAGTCCCTTTCGGCCGGCCAGCGCCGCAGCGAGCCGGCCTTCCAGCGCCTCATACTTCGCATGGTCGCCGACTCGAAGCGCCGGCGTGTCGTGGATCAGGCGCGCGAGGGCCCGTGCCTCCGGCCCCTGAAAATCCTTCGCCATGTCGGTCAGGGCGTGTTCCGCCATCGCCAGCAGGGGCTCGTCGGCCGGGCGGCGGGCGACCGCCGTCTCGATCAACTCACCCAGACCCGCCTTGGTCGACAGGACAATGTCCTCCTTGGACCCGAAATAGTGGAACAGGCTGCGGCGCGAGACGCCGGCGGCCGCGGCGATGTCGTCAAGCGTGGTCGCCTCGAACCCCTGACGACCGAACAGAACCATCGCCGCCGCATGGATGCGGGCGTAGGTGTCGGCCCGCTTGCGCGCCCGAAGCCCGGTCTCGACGTCGCTGCCCTGCACCTCTTGCATATTTGCATTGCGTGCAGATATGGCTGATCGACGCTCTTCCTTCACACCTGCCACCTGAGAGGCCACTCCCATGTCCGACTGGACCGCCCGCGACATTCCCGACCAGACGGGGCGTCTGGCCATCGTCACCGGGGCCAACAGCGGCACGGGCTATGAGACCGCCCTCGAACTGGCCCGCAAGGGGGCCGAGGTGATCCTCGCCGTCCGCGATGTCAACCGCGGCGAGGCAGCGGCCCAACGGATCCGTCGGGAGGTGCCGCGCGCCCGGCTGCGGGTCGAGGCGCTGGATCTGTCCAGACAGACCTCGGTGACGGCCTTCGCCGATCGCCTGCTGGCGGAGGGGGCACCGGTCCACATCCTGGTCAACAACGCCGGCATCATGGCGCTGGATCGGCGTCAGCAGACCGAGGACGGCCACGAACTGCAGTGGGCGACCAACTATCTGGGCCACTTCGCCCTGACCGCGCGCCTGATGCCGCTGCTGAAGGCCGGACAGGCGCGGGTGGTGCAACTGTCCAGCATCATGCACCGTCCCGGGCGGTTGCGGTTCGACGACCTCAACTATGTCCAGGGCTACAAGCCATGGCCCGTCTACGGCCAGTCGAAGCTGGCCATGCTGATGTTCGGGCTGGAGCTGGACCGGCGCAGCCGGTCGAACGGCTGGGGCCTGACCAGTGTGACGGCCCATCCCGGCTATGCGCGCACGGCCCTGATCGGTAACGGACCGCTGGGGCGTCGACCGGTCGTGCGGGCCGTGATGCATCTGGTCTTCCGGCCCTTCATCGAGCCCTTCATCAGTCACTCCGCCGCCGACGGCGCCCTGCCTGTATTGATGGCAGCGACTGATCCGAAGATCAGGCCAGGAGCCTTCATCGGACCCCAGCGGGCGAAGGAAATGAAAGGCCCGCCGGGTCCGGCAAAGGCCGAGCCTCACGCCCTCGACGAGGCCGCCGCGGCCCGGCTGTTCGACGATACG
>CAMCIP010000174.1 GCA_945874855.1 Brevundimonas vancanneytii | reverse complement strand
TGGCTGCGCAGCCCCTTGACCGCGATCATGACGTCCCGGGTCCCGGTCACAGGCCCAGCTCCAGGTAGATCAGGGCGAAGACGGCATCGAGGAAGATGATGGCGAAGATGGCCTGCACCACCGCCGCCGTCACCCGCCGGCCCAGGCTCTCGACGTCGCCGGCCACGGCCATGCCCTGTCGACAGCCGATGGCGGCCACCACAATGGCGAACACCGGCGCCTTGGACAGACCGACCATGGCGTGCTGGAACATGTTCGGATCGTCCTGCAGGCGTTGCAGAAAGAAGGCCGGACCGAGATTGAGCGATGTCCAGGTGACCAGCAGGCCGCCGAACAGGCCGGCGATCATCGCCACAAAGGTCAGCAAGGGCAGCATGATCAGCAAGGCCGCCAGGCGCGGGATGACCAGGGCCTGAAAGGCATTGACGCCCATGACCTGCATGGCGTCGATCTCCTGGTTCATCCTCATCGCCCCGACCTCGGCCGCGAAGGAGGACGCCGACCGCCCGGCGAGCAGGACCGCCGTGATCACGACGGCGAACTCCCGCAGAACGGACACGCCGATCAGTTGGACGGCGAACACGCCCGCACCGAACTGGGTCAGCAGGTCGACGCCGAGGAACGCCACCACCGCGCCGATGAAGAAGTTCGTGACCATGACGATCGGCAGGGCGTCGAGTCCGGAGCGCTCGGCCTGGGTGACCCAGGCGGCCCATCGGATGCCGCCGGGCCGGGTCAGGGCCGCGCCCGTGGCGACCATCAGCCGTCCAAGGAAGGCCAGCGACGCCGTGGCCTCGGCGCCGATGTCCTGCACGCCGCGCCCGATCTTGGCGAAGCTGCGGGTGAACGAGTCGGAGCGTGGTGGCGGCGGTGCGCTCTGACGCTCCAGCCGCTCGACCAGTGCATGGATACGGCCCGCCTCAGGCCGGGACGCCCAGGCGTCCGCCGGCAATTGGCAATGGCTGGACTGAACCAGCGTCAGGGCCCCGGCGGTGTCGAACCGTCCCAGTTCCGAGAGGTCGAGCGCCGCCAGGGTGCGGCCCTCCAGGGCGTCGTCCAGCCGTCGCGACACACGGCCAAGGGCGGTCGTGGTCCAGTCGCCGACGAGGCTCAGGACCGCGCCGTCGGGGGTTTCCTCCAGTCGGAAGTCCGCTCGCGCCATGCTCACTGCTTAGAGCGAGCCGCACCCTGTGACCATAAGGCGGACTGCGGTTGGCGCCGACTCAGCTGAGATAATTCAGAAGTGAGACTTGCCGGAGCTGGTTGATCACCTGCGCCGAGGCCTGCATGGCGATCTGCGACAGCTCGAGGTCGGTAAGCGCCTGGGCAAGGTCGGCGTCGGTGCGCTCGGACACCAGGGCTTCCAGCGCCGTGCTCTGGTCGGTCTGGGCCTTGAGGATGCCGTCGACCCGGTTTTGCATCGACCCGTTGCGCGCCGCCAGATTGGTGATGCCTTCCCGCGCGGCGTCCAGCTCGGCAAGTCGGGCGGTCAGGAAGTCGCGCGTGGCGTCGGTCAGGGTGCCCGTCAAGGGCGTGGTCTGGTGTTGCAACTGCAGGTCCCGGAAGATCCTGAGCAGATCCCCGCCGATCTCGTCGGCGAGAAACCCGGTCTCCACGGTCGTGCCCTCGTCCAGGCGCGACACCTGGCGCAGCTGGTCGTTGACGAAGGCGTCGTCGGAATCCGCCAGCGCCGCCAGTTCGGCCAGGGTCTGCACCGTCACCGGCGCCTCCGCCGACGCGCCGCCCGCAAAGAGGTGCCGGCCCTGGTGTCGGGCGTTGAGTCCGTCCTGGGCAATCTGGAACTGGCCCTGGAGTTCGAGCATCAGCCCGTCCAGCCGACCGGAGGCCAGGGCCCCGGCGATCGCTTCGCGGGCTCCGCCGGCGCCGTCGGCGATCCGGCCCAGGGCCAGGTTCTGACCTGACAGGCGGGCAGCCACCGCCTCACCCGTGTCGATGAAGCCGGCGATGCGGCTCTGGGCCGACTTCAGGGCCGTAAGGGTCTCGGAGCTTCGGCCGAAGCCGACGAGGTCAGTCGCCTGCTTTTGTGTCGAGACCCGGCGCTGGGCCTCCTGCGAACGCAGTTGCGACCCCATCAGGTCCAGCAGGGCGCTCTGGTAGTTGCCGCTCGTCGACACCCGCATCAGACGATCCCCAACAGAATGTCGTAAAGATCCTTGGCCGCCTGGATCAGGCGCGCCGAGGCGTTGAAGGCCTGCTGATAGGTCGTCATCAGCACCAGTTCCTCGTCCAGATTCACGCCCTCATGGGCTTGCTGGCGTCCCTTGGCCTGGGCCCGCAACGCTTCAGCACTTTCGGCACGGGACTTGGCCAGCGCCGCCCGGCCGCCGACGTCCCCGGCCAGTTCCGATGCGTACCGGGAGATCGAGGAGGCCCCGCCCGGCGAGTCGCCGGCTGGATCGAAGGAGGACGACACCTGTCCGGCATCGGCCAGGGCAAGGGCACCGCGGCCATCGCCCGAGGTGAACGCCCGCACACCCGCCGTCGCGGCAAAATCGGCCCTGGCGAGGGCCAGCTGGGACGGGCTGCGCGCCACGTCGGAGCGCACCGTGAATCCGTCCGCCCGCGAGGCCCGCACCTGACCGCCGATACCGAACAGTTCGGTGATCGACACGCCCGAGGGCGACTGGGTGGTGCGATCTTCCAGCACCGACACGCCCGGGGCGGGCGTCATGGCGCTGGAGAATGCCAGGGAGCCGTCGGCCGCCAGAGAGAAGGCGCCCCACCGACCGACGCCGGTGACGGGATCGTTGAGGGCGGACAGGAGGTCGCCCACGGTTCCGCCGCCCGGCACGGTCACGGTGACGTCACGCAGGCGCGCGCCGGTTTCGCCCGTCAGACGCAGGCTCAGGCTCTGTCCGGCGGCGAAGCCGTGCGCCGAGGTGGACGCCAGCCCCGTCGCATACCGGGCCGGCCGGTCGGTCGAGATGAGGTCGTTCAGCCCGAACCAGTGGGAAAAGCCCTGGTTCAGCTTGGCGCTGGGAGCCGCGGGGTCGTCGACGACCGCCACGCCGAGCCCGGTGCCGGCAGAGATCGACAGACGCCCGCCCGCGAAGGTCGCCGTCGCGGAAGCGCCAAGCTGGCCATTCAGGGTGGCAAGAAACGTCGCCGGGGTCGTGGCCGTGCCGTTGATGCTGATCGTACCGCCCGAGAAGTCGATCTCGGCACGCGCCTGGACCGTGCCCTGTGCGTTCGTGACCAGAACGGCGGTTCGACCCGTGAACCCGGCCAGCGCCGTCTCCAACCCCTGGCCGACGTTTCGCCCGCTCAGGGTCTGGGGCGCGGGAACCGCGGTGTTGGCGTTGTGAGCCCGGTTCAGTTCGTCGGCCGTCCGCGACAGCAGCTCGGCCAGTCGCTGCGCCGACTGCGGCGCGTCCTTGTCGCGCAGCTCCACCAGGCCCTTGATCTCACCGGACGAGATGCCGTCAAGCAGGGGACGCTTCTGGCCACGTGGTTCCGTGATCCAGATTTCGTTGAAGCTGGTCTCTGCATTGACCGCCCCGGCGCGGGTGTACTCCAGCGTGGCGTGGCCATCGCCCGTCAGCAGGGTCCCGCCGGGGGTGCGGATGGAGACGCCGCCGACCGAGCGCACCGAGACCCGCAAGTCCAGAATGCCCGACAGTTCGTCGATCAGCCGCGCCTGGGCAGCCTCGGCGCCGGAAGCGTCGCCGTCCACCACAGTGGCCTTGGCGACCTGAATGTTCAGGGCTTCGATCTGGGACAGAAGACCGTTGGCGCGCTCCACCGCGCTCTGGATCCGACCGTCGGCGTCCTCGCGCACCGCCTGGATTTCCCGCGAGATCCGGGCGCCTTCGTCGAACAGCGACTGGGCCCCGAATATGGCGGACTGCCGGGCGGGCGATGAGGTGGAATCCTCAGCTGTCGTGGCAAAGGCGGAGAAGACCTTGTCCACCTGGGCGAAAAAGCCGGCGTCGCCGCCCGGATCGCCGAACAGCCCCTGGATGCGGTCGAACAGGTCATTGCGGACGCCCTGGCGCTGGGCCTCGGAGGCTGCGCCGAAGCTGGCGGCCTGGAGGAACCGGTCGGTGGACAGGCGCACGCGCGCCACCTCGACCCCCACTCCCACGCCGTCGCTGACGAGGGTCTGTTGCTCGGCGACCCTTCGGACGTATCCGGGCGTGTTGACGTTCGAGACGTTGTCCGAGACGACCCGCAACTGAGCCTGGGCCGCGGTGAGGCCGGACTGACCGGAGTTGAGAATGGCGTTCAGCGACATCCGGTCGCTCCAAGGGCGGCGCCCGGCAAACCCTGCACGTGCGGGCGCGGAATCTGCCGACCGACACCTGGGCACAAGCCTTTGATTTGACGCGACTGTCGGTACGAGCGGGTCATCATGGCCTGTCAGGAGCGCAAGGTCCGGACCAACCGGGTCGATCCGCCCGGCGCCGGGCAAGAATCGGTCCCGGCACGGCAGAAACGTCCGCGGTCGGCAGGTGGCCCGGATCTCTGTCGGGCACCCTAACGTCTTTGTTTTCAATCTACTATGGATGGACCCACTGCTTGGCCCGGCGCTTGCGGACGGCAATGCGAAGCCCTGGGCGCAGCACGCGCCACCCGCCCCCTCACCATGAACCGGCGCCCCATGCTCGCCCAGAGTCTGTTCACGTCCGTCGCCTCCCCCAGCGCCAACCCGGCGGCGGGTGGGCGTGCGTCCGGTGCAGAGCGGCAGGCGGGCTTTGAGGCATTGCTGGACCAGGAGCGTACGAGCACCGAAGGCGCTGCGGGCCTCGGTCCCGGGGTCCTGCTCCGGCCGGAGGTCCTGCCTGCCGTGCCTGACGAAGGTCCGGCCACGAAGTCGGGCGACGCCGGCCCACAGGTCCGCCCCGACGTGCCCGACGAGGGCGTGGTGCCAAAGGCCCTGGACTGGACCGGCCCCCAGATCCGGCCGGACGTGCCCGACGAAGGGCCATTGCCCAAGGTGATCGACTGGACAGGTCCCCAGATCCGGCCGCGCGTGCCCGACGAAGGGCCATTGCCCAAGGTGGTGGACGGG
>CAMCIP010000173.1 GCA_945874855.1 Brevundimonas vancanneytii | reverse complement strand
AGACCGCTATGTCGAGGGGACCTGCCCGCACTGCGGCCACGTCGGCGCGCGCGGCGACCAGTGCGACAACTGCGGGCGGCTGCTGGACCCGACCGATCTGATCGATCCCTATTCAGCGGTGTCGGGTTCGCGGAACCTCGAAGTGCGGGACACGCGGCACCTGTATCTGCTGCAGACGAAGCTGGCAGACAGGATCCGGGCGTGGATCGGCTCGAAGCATGACTGGCAGACCCTGGCGCGGTCGATCGCCCTCAAACACCTCGACGAGGGCCTGATCGACCGCGGCATCACCCGCGATCTCAAATGGGGCGTCCCCGTCGTCGGCCCGGACGGCGCGCCCCGGCCGGGGATGGAGGGCAAGGTCTTCTACGTCTGGTTCGACGCCCCCATCGAATACATCGGCGCGACCCGCGAATGGGCCGAGGCGACCGGCCGGACCTGGCGCGACTGGTGGCGGCTGGACGAGGGCGCCGACGACGTCCGCTACGTCCAGTTCATGGGCAAGGACAACGTCGCCTTCCACGCCGTCAGCTTCCCCGCGACCATCCTGGGCTCCGGCGAGCCGTGGAAGACGGTCGACACCCTGAAGGCCTTCAACTGGCTGAACTGGTACGGCGGCAAGTTCTCGACCTCGCAGAAGCGCGGTGTCTTCATGGACCAGGCGCTGGAGTTGCTGCCCGCCGACTACTGGCGCTGGCACCTGACCGCCTATGGGCCGGAGGGCTCGGACGCCGCCTTCACCTGGGAACAGTTCCAGTCGACGACCAACAAGGACCTGGCCGACGTTCTGGGCAATTTCGTCAACCGCATCGTCAAGTTCGCGGAATCGAAATTCGAGGGCGTGGTGCCGGACGGCGGCGCGCCGGGACCGCTGGAGGCGAAGCTGGAGGCCGACGTCGCCGCCGGCGTCGCCGAGGCCACCGCCGCCTTCGAGGCGCTCGAGTTCCGCAAGGCTTCTCAGGCGCTGCGGGCCGTCTGGGTGCTGGGCAATGAATATCTGCAGGAGGCGGCGCCCTGGACCGCCTTCAAGACCGACGTGCCCCGCGCGGCTGTGGGCGTGCGCACGGGCCTGAACCTGGTCGCCCTGTTCGCCCGTCTGGCCGCCCCGGTCATGCCCGACGCCGCCGCCCGCATCGCCGCTGCGGTCGGGGCCGACGACCTGTCCTGGCCGAATGCCGACGAGGCCCTGCTGGACACCCTGCCGCGCGGCCGCCCGGTCGCGGCGGCCGGCGTGCTGTTCACCAAGATCGAGGACGCCCAGGTGGCGGAGTGGAGCGAGCGGTTCGGCGGGGCGACGACCTGATCACTGCGGCCGCGGCAGGTTCACCAGTTCCCATGACACGCCGAACTCTTCCGGCCAGCCGGACCAGGCCACGTCGGTCGGACCGATGACGAAGGTCTCCACCGTCCAGCGGCCGCCGATGCGGCGCAGCAGGGCATAGGTTCCGGGGCCATCGAACACCCCTTGCTCCAGGGCCTCGGCATAGCGGGTGCGGCTGAAGTCGATCGCGCGGCCGTTCGGGCGCTGCGGCCGGCCGGCGAAGAAGGCCCTGTCGCCCTGGACCCGCAGATCGGAGACCACGAAGACGACCCTCTGGCCGAGGTCTGCCTCTATGGCCGGCCGCAGGCCTTCCAGGATCGGCTTGCGCAGCGGGTTGCCGACCCCGACGTCCACGACCGCCTGCTGGGCAAACACAGGCGCGGCCATGCCGAGGCCGAGGGCGAACAGGGCAGGGGCGAGCAGGGCGGGGCGCATCGGATCGAACTCCCGGCGCCCGCCGGATCAGCCCGCCGGTGCCGGGGCCGATCCTGCCTGAACGGGGGGCGGGGTGGAAGTCGCCGCCGATGATCCCTGACCCTCGAGGCCGCGGGTATGTTTGGCGACCTCCTTGGGCGAGATGTCGAGGAAGCCCGGCGCCGCGGCGTTGTGCTGCTCCAGATTGCCCGTCCGCACCACGACCGAGCGATAGCCGTCCCAGATCATGTGCACGGCGACGTAGAGCACGATCACGAGGCCGACATAGCCGATCCAGCGATACTTGTTCAGCAGGCGGGCGATGAAGGTGGCCGCCACGCCCATCAGGGCGATCGACAGCACCAGGCCGAAAACCATGATCCACGGGTGATCATGCGCCGCCCCGGCCACAGCCAGGACGTTGTCCAGGCTCATGGTGATGTCGGCGATCATGATCTGGAGCAGGGCCGCGCCGAAGGTCTTGCGCTTCAGGCCCAGTTCCTCGGGGCTCGGGCCCTTGCCGTGCTCGATGGCCAGGGCCAGCTCCAGCTCGTGCTGGGCCTCGGCCTGGTCATGGGTCTTCTGCTCCTGGAGCTCGCGCCACATCTTCCAGCAGACCCACAGCAGCAGGACGCCGCCGGCCAGCAGCAGACCGACGATGGCGAGCAGCTGCACGGTGATCAGGGCGAAGCCGATCCGCATCACCACGGCGGCGGCCAGACCGATCAGAATGGCCTTGCGGCGCTGCTCCTGGGGCAGGGCGGCGGCGGCCAGACCCACGGCCACAGCGTTGTCGCCGGCCAGCACCAGGTCGATGGCCAGCACCTGACCGAGAGCGGACAGGGCGTCGGCGGTGAAGAGTTCGGAAAATGCCATGGGCGGCCTCTAGGGCAGGAGGGGGCGTTCAGGCAAGCCGTCGGCGACGCTCAGGTTCCCGGCCGATTGCGGCCGGCCTCGTAAAGGGCGATCGCCGCCGCATTGGAGACGTTCAGGCTCTCGAAGCCGCCGGGCATCGGAATGCGGGCCAGAACGTCGCAATGCTCTGCGACCAGTCGGCGGATGCCGTCGCCCTCCGACCCCATGACCAGCACGGTCGGTTGGCCGTCGAGGGCGTTCTCGAGCGAGACCTCGCCCGCGCCGTCCAGACCCACGGCGCGCCAGCCCAGCTCCGCGAGAGTCTCCAGCGCGCGGCTGAGATTGGTCACCCGGGCGCAGGGCAGGCGTTCCGTCGCCCCCGCCGCTGCCTTGGCCAGGGCCCCGGCCAGCGCCGGCGAATGCCGGTCCTGCACCACGATGCCCCGCGCGCCAAAGGCCAGGGCCGACCGGAAGATCGCCCCGACGTTCTGGGGGTCGGTGATCTGGTCCAGCATGACGATGACGCCTTCGGCCGGATCACCCAGCTCGGCCAGGGGCACGCCTTCCAGGGGCGCGACCTTGAACGCCAACCCCTGGTGAACGGCGCCGGCTGGCAGCAGCCGCGCGATCTCGGCGGCCTCCATGACGTCCGGCCGGTGGCCGTGGGGCGTCAGGCGCTCGCGCTCCAGTTCGACGGCGCGGTCCGGCGTGGCCATCAGCCGCCCCATGCCCTTGCGCGCCGGATTGGCGAGGGCGGCCAGCACGGGGTGACGCCCCCAGATCAACTGATCGGGATCGATGCGGCCCTTCGACCGGTCGGGAGCGGTTCGCGGTCCCCGGGCTGCCGGGTCAAAGGCCGCCCGCACAGGCTTTCCGGGCCCCTTGTTCCCGCCGGAAGAAGAGGTTCCCCGGCCTGTTCCGCGGTCGTTGCGTTCGCGTTTCGACGACACTATAAGACGCGCTCCGATTTGGGGCCCCTAGGGTTTTCCGGGTCCGGCGCCCCTCTAAACCAGGCGTCGCGGGATGCCGAGGCCTTTCGTCCGAATCCGGTGCCGGAACCTTTCCGGGATCGGCGCGGACGCCCGATGAGGTTTCGAAACGCGCGTTGGGGGAATGTCCCGAGCGGCAAAGGGGGGGGACTGTAAATCCCCTGCGTAAGCTTCGCAGGTTCGAGTCCTGCTTCCCCCACCACGCGCGATCGAAGCTCATCTGGCGGTGCCCCGAACCGAACGCGGGTATAGCACAATGGTAGTGCAGCAGCCTTCCAAGCTGAGGATGTCGGTTCGATCCCGTCTACCCGCTCCAACATTTGAATGCTGACAACGCCCACCTTGGGCCACAGGAGTTTTGGCCATGGCCAAGGAAAAGTTCGAACGTAACAAGCCGCACTGCAACATCGGCACGATTGGTCACGTTGACCACGGCAAGACGACGCTGACGGCGGCGATCACGATGACGCTGGCCAAGGCCGGCGGTGCCAAGGCCATGGCCTATGCGGACATCGACGCGGCGCCGGAAGAAAAGGCCCGCGGCATCACGATCAACACGGCGCACGTGGAATATGAGACGGCCAACCGTCACTATGCGCACGTCGACTGCCCGGGCCACGCGGACTATGTGAAGAACATGATCACGGGCGCGGCGCAGATGGACGGCGCGATCCTGGTGGTTTCGGCGGCCGACGGCCCGATGCCGCAGACGCGCGAGCACATTCTTCTGGCCCGTCAGGTCGGTGTGCCGGCGCTGGTGGTCTATCTGAACAAGGTGGATCTGGTGGACGACGCCGAGCTGCTGGAGCTGGTGGAGATGGAGGTGCGCGAGCTCCTGTCGTCGTACCAGTTCCCGGGCGACGACATTCCGATCACGGCGGGTTCGGCCAAGGCGGCGACGGATGGGGTGAACCCGGAGATCGGCGAGCAGTCGGTGCTGAAGCTGATGCAGACGGTGGACGACTACATCCCGCAGCCGGAGCGTCCGGTGGACCTGCCGTTCCTGATGCCGGTGGAAGACGTGTTCTCGATCTCGGGCCGCGGCACGGTGGTGACGGGTCGGGTCGAGCGCGGCATCGTCAAGGTCGGCGAGGAAGTGGAGATCGTCGGCATCCGTCCGGTGCAGAAGACGACCTGCACGGGCGTGGAGATGTTCCGCAAGCTGCTGGACCAGGGCCAGGCGGGCGACAACGTGGGCGTGCTGCTGCGCGGCACCAAGCGTGAGGACGTCGAGCGCGGTCAGGTTCTGTGCAAGCCGGGTTCGATCACCCCGCACACCAAGTTCCTGGCCGAGGCCTATATCCTGACCAAGGAGGAGGGTGGCCGTCACACGCCGTTCTTCACCAACTACCGTCCGCAGTTCTACTTCCGCACCACCGACGTGACGGGCATCGTGACCCTGAAGGAAGGCGTGGAGATGATCATGCCCGGCGACAACGCCGAGCTGAACGTCGAGCTGATCAC
>CAMCIP010000172.1 GCA_945874855.1 Brevundimonas vancanneytii | reverse complement strand
TGAAGGAGGCCGACCTGTCCGGCGCCATGATGGAAGGGGCCGAGGTCAGCGGGGCCAATCTGTCCGGCGCCCGCATGGTGGGGACGATCCTGACCGGCGTCGCCATGGAGACGGCCCATACCGAGCGCACCGACATGACCGGCTCGCTGCGCGAGCCGACCCGCGAGGCCATGGCCCGCGCGTCTGAGCTTCTGGAGCAGGCGCTGGACGGCACGGCCTGGGCCGAGAGCGGCGGCGTTCTGGGCACACCTGCGAAATTCGACGGCGAGGATCTGCGTCCCCTCGGCGCGCGCCTGAAGGGGCTGAAACTGCCGGCCCTCAGCGCCAAGGGCGCCTGCCTGGTCGGCATGGACCTGACGGGCGTGGCCTTGCAGGGCGCGAACCTTGAGGGGGCGGACCTGCGCGGGGCCGGCCTGCGGGGCACTGACCTGCGCGGCGCGCGTCTGTGCGGCGCCCTGCTGAACCAGGCGGATCTGCGCGGCGCGATCCTGTCGCCCTTGCCGCTGGGCGGCGGGCGTTCGATGCCGGTGGACGCCAGTGGGGCCAGCCTGCGCTATGCCCGGCTGGAGGGTGCCGACATGACGGGTGCCAATTTCACCGGGGCCGACCTGCGGGGGGCGGACCATCCGCCGGAACAGGCCCTGGCCGTCGCCTGACGCGCGCACGAAAACGGGGACGGCGTCGCCGCCGCCCCCAGGGAAACAGGTCAGATCGCCGACATCAGGCGGCCTTTTCGGCCTTGCCTTCGATCAGGGTGGTCTTGCCCGTGCCGATCTCGATCCGCCGTGGCTTCAGCGCCTCGGGCAGTTCGCGGGCCAGATCCACGGTCAGCAAGCCGTTGGCCAGATCGGCGGACCTGACCACGACATAGTCGGCCAGCTGGAAGCGGCGCTCGAAGTCGCGCTCGGCCAGTCCGCGATGCAGATAGGTGCGGCCCGCATCGTCGTCGTTGGCGGTCTTGCGGCCGGTGACGGTCAGCAGGTTCTCCCTGACCTCAAGGGTCAGTTCGTCCGGGCCGAAGCCGGCCACGGCCACCTCGATCCGGTACTGGTTCTCGCCGGTCGACTGGATGTTGTAGGGCGGCCAGCCCTGTTCGCCGGTGCGCGCGGCGCTTTCCAGCAGGGTCGCCAGCCGGTCGAAGCCGACGGCGGAACGATAGAGGGGGGTGAGGTCGAAAGTACGCATGGTCAGCCTCCTGAAAGGTCAGCAAGGGTGAACCGCCCGGCGATTTGCCCGGACGGCGGGGATGCGGCCCCCGCGGCCCCGAATATGGGCACCGAAAGGTCCGGAGGGCCCGCGAACGGCACCCTCGCACAGGGATTTGGGAAGGCCCGCGCCGACGTCAAGAGGCGACCCCGCGACGCACCCGCCCCCCTACCGCAGACGACGCGGGCGCCCTAGACAGGCTTTCCACAATCGCCCGGAGCCCGCCGATGCGCCTGAACGCCCTCGCCCCTGTCGTCGCCGTCGTCGCCCTGTCGCTGGGGGTGCCCGCCTGCGCCCAGTCGCAGGGTCAGGAGGACGCCGCCCTGCGCGCCGCCGTCTCGGCCGAAACCCGCCCCGCGGCGGACCGGGCCCGCGACGCCTTCCGCCACCCCTATGAGAGCCTGAGCTTCTGGGGCCTGGCGCCCGGCCAGACGGTGGTCGAGATCCAGCCCGGGGCCAATGGCTGGTGGACCCAGATCCTCCAGCCCTATGCCGCCGCCACGGGCGGGACCTATGTGGCCGTCAACCGGCTCCAGGACGGCCTGGGCATTGCCGACGGCTCGGCCGACATGATCCTGGTGGCGCGCGCCTTTCACAACTGGCACCGCGCCGGCCGCACCGACGCCTTCATGACGACGTTCTTCGCCGGGCTGAAGCCGGGCGGCGTGCTGGCCGTGGAGCAGCACCGCGCGCCGGAAGGTGCCGACCCCGACGCCTCGGCACCGACCGGCTATGTGTCCGAGGCCTATGTGATCGCCGCCGCCGAGCGGGCCGGCTTCCGGCTGGAGGCCCGCAGCGAGCTGAACGCCAATGCCAAGGACGACCGCGACCATCCCTGCGGCGTCTGGACCCTGCCGCCGGTGCGACGCGGGCCCGAGCAGGGCTGCGCCATCACGCCGGAGCAGCGGGCCGAGTTCGACGCCGTGGGTGAGAGCGACCGCATGACGCTGCGTTTCCGCAAGCCCGGCTGAAGCCAAGCGGCGCTTTGACCGCGTGGGCGAAGCCCTCTAATCCGGTCCACGCCGCGCGGGGGCAGCGGCGTTCTGAGGAGTGGCCATGGCCGATCGGTCGCAGGACGGGCGAGGCGCAGACCGCGTTGCCGGGCGCGGACCGCATCGGCGCGGCCTGCTGCTGGGGAGCGCGGCCCTGGTTCTGACCGGCTGCGGGCGCGGCGAGGACAAGGCCGAGCCAGAGGCACCCGGCGGCCCTGCCCGGGGCAGTCTGGAATGGGCCGTCGCCGGAGCCTGGCGGGCCCAGGACCAGGCGCGCGACGCCTGGCGCCACCCGATGGAGACCCTGCGGTACTTCGGCCTGAGGCCCCGGATGACGGTGGCCGACTTCTGGCCGGGCAGCGGCTGGTACACCGAAATCCTGGCGCCCTATCTGAAGGAAGGCGGCGGGAAGTATGTCGCCGTCGGCTTCCAGACCGGGGCCGGCGCCGACCCGGCCCAGGCCCAGCTGAACGCCGCCTATATCGATCGCTTCAGCCGCGACCGGCGTCTGTATGGCGAGATCGAGATGTCCGCCTTCGGCCCGACCAGCGGCCCGATCGCCGAGGCGGGGACGGTGGACCTGGTCCTGTTCATGCGCACCCTGCACGCCTGGATGGCGGCGGGGGTGGCGGAAAAGGCCTTCGCCGACGCCTTCCAGGCGATGCGACCGGGCGCCGTCCTGGGGGTTGAGCAGCACCGTCTGGGGCCGGAGCAGGATCAGGATCCGGTGGCCGCCAACGGCTATGTCCAGGAGGCCTTCGTGCGCCAGCTCGCGGCCGAGGCCGGATTCGTCTTCGTGGGATCTTCGGAAATCAACGCCAAGCCCGCAGACGAAAAGGACTATCCCTGCGGCGTCGACGTGCTGGCCCCCACCCGGCGCGGCCCCGAGGCGGGCTGCGAAATGACGCCGGAGCAGAGAGCCGACTATGACGCCGTCGGCGAAAGCGACCGCATGACCTTGAAGTTCAGGAAGCCCGAGTGAACCGAGCCGCCGACTATGCCGCCAACGCCCCGCTGATGGGGGTGCCGGGCGCGGCCGCCCCTCCGGGCGGCGAGGGCGCCTGGTATCGGGGGGCCGGCGGCCTGCGCCTGCGCGCGGCCTTCTGGCGGCCGTCCGCCCTGGTGGGGGCGAAGCCGCGCGGCACAGTGGTGGTCAGCCCGGGGCGCACGGAGCCGATCGAGAAATACTTCGAGCTGATCGGAAATCTGCTGGCGCGCGGCTGGTGCGTTCTCGCCCACGACTGGCGCGGCCAGGGCCTGTCGGCGCGGTTGTTGCCCGACCGGCTCAAGGGCCATGCGCGCGCCGTCGAGGAGTTTCTCGACGACTACGCCCGTCTGCTCGATGCCTTCGAGGCCCGGGCCCCGAAGCCCTGGATCATGATCGGCCATTCCATGGGCGGGGCGCTGAACCTGCTGTCGCTCGAGGGCGGCGAGACCCGTTTCGCCGGGGCGCTGCTGTCCAGCCCGATGCTGCGGATCAAGACCGGAAAGCGGTCGATGTGGTCCGTAAAACTGGCCGTCCGCTGGAACGTGCGCCACGGCAAGGCCGGTGACTTCGTCCTGGATGACGCGGACGATCCGTTTGAACACACGTTCGAAAAGGACGCCCTGACGTCCGACGAGACCCGCTACGAGCTGTGGCGCCAGCAGCTGTTTGCCTGCCCCCATCTGGCGGTCGGCGGCCCGACCTGGGGCTGGCTGGCCTTCGCACTGGATGCAGGGGAACGGTCCCTGAAGCCCAAGGCGTTGAAGTCGGTCGTGATTCCCTGCACCATCGTCCAGTCGGGTGAGGACGACCGGGTCTGGAAACAGACTGCCCGCTGGGCTGCCAAACGGCTGGGCCGCGGTCGTTACGTCGAGGTCGCCGGAGCCAAACACGAGGTGATCATGGAGACCGACGACATGCGGGGCGTCTTCCTGCATGAGTTCGACGCCATGGCCGACTATGTTTCGCCCGTGAACGACCTGGCCCCCGCCGTCGCCGTCGCCGTCGCCGACGAGGTCGCCTGAGCCTCAGCGCACGCCGCGCCGAAAGGCCACCAGGGCGTCCTCCCGCACCCGGGCATCGCCGACGGCGATGATCCGGCCGTCACCCGACGGCGGCCTTCCCGTCCAGTCCGTAACCTGGCCGCCCGCCGCCTCGACCACCGGCACCAGCGCCGACCAGTCCCAGAGCTTCAGTCCGGTCTCGGCCACCAGGTCGATCCGCCCCAGCGCGACCATGGCATAGGCATAGGCATCGCAGCCGAACCGGGCGAGGCGCGCTGCGGCCCGCACCTGGGTCCAGGCTCCCCGCTCGGGCGCGGTGAACAGATCGGCGTCGGTGGTGGCGATGACGGCGTCGGTCAGCCGCTCGCAGACCCGCACTTTCAGGGGCCGGCTGTCGCCGCGCGAGACCAGCCGTGCGCCCGACGGTCCGCCCAGAAACACCTCGTCCAGATAGGGCTGGGCGATCACCCCCACGGTCGGCCGTTCCTGATGCCTCAGGGCGATCAGCGTGGTCCAGACCGGCAGGCCGGCGATGAAGGCGCGCGTCCCGTCGACCGGATCCAGCACCCAGACATGCTCTGCATCCGGCCGGTCCTCGCCATACTCCTCGCCGATCACGCCGTGGTCGGGATAACGGCGGGCGATCAGGGCCCGGATCGCGGCCTCGGCCCCCCGGTCCGCCTCGGTGACCGGATCGAACGCTCCGTCGCCCGCCTTGTTCTCGGCCGCGCCCTCGTTCCGGAACAGGGGCAGCGTCACCCTTGCCGCCTCTGCGGCCAGTTCCAGGGCGAACGCTTCGAACTCGGTCATGCAAACTCGGGGTTGGGTGGGGCGGGCGGCCTCGTGTATCCTCATGGGCCACGATGTCCAATCCCGCGAGACGC
>CAMCIP010000171.1 GCA_945874855.1 Brevundimonas vancanneytii | reverse complement strand
CTCGCCGCCGCCCGGGCCCTGATGGACAACACCGACCTCGACGCCGAGGCCATTGCCCGCAAATCCATGGCCATCGCCGCCGAGGTCTGCGTCTACACCAACGGCAATCTCACCGTGGAGACGCTGGAGGGGTGAGGGGGCATTTGCCGTGGCGAAGGGGTTCCTCACCAAGGGCACCAAGGATGCACCAAGGACACCAAGGGACCGGGGTTGTGTCGGACGAGGTGGATCGCATCGGGCGCACCGTCGTCGATGCGGCGCTCACCGTGCATCGCGCGCTGGGGCCCGGGCTTCTGGAGTCGGTCTATGAGGCGTGTCTCGCCGAGGAGCTGAGGCAACGGGGGCTCAACGTCGAGCGGCAGGTCGGAGTGCCGGTCACCTATGGCGACGTCAGCATCGACGTCGGCTTTCGGCTGGACCTCCTGATAGAACGGCAGGTGGTGGTGGAGGTCAAATCGATCGACGCCTTGGCGTCGATCCATGTCGCCCAGCTTCTCACCTACCTCCGCTTCTCCCGCGTCCGACTCGGTTACCTCATCAATTTCAACTCCGTCCTGATCAAGAACGGCATCCGCCGCTTGGTCGTCTGAGCCCTTGGTGTCCTTGGTGCCCTCTTGGTGTCCTTGGTGATGAACCTGTTGAACAGCCCCGCTCGCCAGCGACTCGCTCCGCACTCCGCCGCTGCCCTTGAGCGAGGGCTGCGCATGGTCAGACCCCACCGGCTCGGGGACCCCGCTTCGATTTCCTCAAGCCTTTCAACGCCCACAGCCACTCCCGCCCTCTTCAGCCCGCCGCACCCAAAACCTCCCGCACACTCTCCAGGTCCCGTCGCAATGGAGGGCTCGTAAGGCCTGCGACCTTGGCGAGCGGCGGGAGCGGTTGGAGCGGGGCGGGCGGCGCAAGCCGCCCGGCCGAGGGGGATCACCACGAGATGGTCCCCGGCAAGGGTCGAGGGGGATACTCGGACCGGTCCGGGATTGCCTGCAGGGGCAGCCCGCCCGCCGGAGGCGACCGCGGTAAGGCGTGAACAGCGCCACCCGCCGCGCGGCTTCCGCCAAACCACCGCGCGGAGCGTCGATCTTCGTCGAAACGGTAAAACTCTTTTCTCCGGGCGAAGGCCCGGCGCTCCGCCCGCCCTCCGATCCCCGCGCCCCCGGCGACGGGGCGCACAGGCACGTCAGAAACCGTCTGGTCCCCGCGACTTGCCCCCGCCGCCCCCGCGCGCCATCGTCCGGGTCGGGACAGTAGGGGCGCAGTCATGTCGGAGACCGGGATCGAGGACGACGCCTTCGCCCTGCTGGGGCCGGTGTTCGCCGGGCGGTCGGCCCTGTTGCTGGAGGATGATCCGGCCCTGGCCGAACATGTCGAGGCGCGGCTGCGCCGGGCCGGGTTCGCGATCGTGGACCGGTTCGACGCGGGCGAGGGGGCGCTGACCGCCGCCGCCGGGCGCGCCTATGACGTGATGATCCTGGACCGGCTGACGGCCGGTCTGGACGGGCTGGAGACGCTGAAGCGGGTGCGCGCCTCGGGCGGCCCCTCGGCCGAGGCCCCGGCCCTGATGCTGACGGCCCTGGGCGGCGAGCGGCAGAAGGTCGACGGCCTGCTGTCGGGCGCCGACGACTATCTGGCCAAGCCCGTCGGCGACGAGGAGCTGCTGGCCCGCATCGCCGCCCAGCTGCGCCGCACCGCGCGCCGCGCGCCGGGCCCGGCCGCCGAACTGGTCAACGGGCCCTTCCGCCTGTCGCCCGGCGCCCGCACCCTGAAGCTGGGCGAGCGGGTCATCGACCTGTCGCCGCTGGAGTTCGCCATCGTGTCGGAGCTGATGGGCGCGCGCGGCCAGCCGGTGACCAAGACCATGCTGTGGGACCGCTGCTGGGTGGAGTGGAATTTCCTGCCCGACAATTTCGTCAACATCATCGACGCCCGCATCTCGGCCCTGCGCAAGCGTCTCAAGGAACAGTGCCCGGAGGTGCCCGACGCCATGCACCCCCTGATCGTCTCGGCCCGCAGCCAGAGTCTGGTGTTCCGCGACCTCGGCGGGGCCGGCTGAGCATGGCCGGTCGCGGCCTCAGCGGCTGGCTGGGCCGCCGCACCCTGGCCCAGCTGTCGGTCGGCGTCGGCGTGGCCGCGGCCCTGGCGCTCAGCGGCTCGCTGGTGGTCACCGGTCTGGCCGTGCGCGCCGAACAGCGCAAACAGGCGGCCCTGGCGGCGCTCGCCGACTATGCCGCCATGGCCTCCAAACTGGGCGGCCAGGAGGGGCTGGCCCTCGGCGCGGTGACCGAGGCCGACGCCGCCTATCTCTCGGCCTGGCTGTCGGCCTTCCAGGACGGGCCGGTCGACCGCGGCGAGGTGACCCTGGAGGAGACCTGCCGCACCGGCCGCGGCGGGGCCGGGGTGCGCTTCATCCGCGCCCCCGTCGGCAAGCCGGCGGGTCTGGCCGCGCTGGAGGACGCCCGCGCCGACCGCCTGCCGCGGCTGGGCGAGGCCGTCTATGCCGTGCGACTGGCGCGCGGGACCCTGTGTCCCGGCCGGGCCGTCGACGTGGTCATGGTGCGCAAATCCGTCGGCGCCCTCGACATCCGCGTCGGCCGGGTCGTGGCCCCGCTCGGTCAGGCCTGGGCCTGGGCTGTGGCCTCGGTGGCGGCGACGGCGGGGCTGATCCTGGTCACCGCCCTGGCCGGGGCCGTGCTCGCCCGCGGCCGGCTGACCACGGCGCTGGCCGCCGTCAGCCGGGCGCTCCAGGGGGCGGCGATCGGCGACCTGACGCGGCGGGCGCCCGAACAGGGGGTGGCGCCGGAACTGACCGAGCTGACCGTACTGGTCAATCAGACGCTGGACCGGCTGGACGAGCTGATGTCCTGGCTGCGGGATTCCTCGGACCAGCTGGCCCACGACTTCCGCACCCCGCTGGCCCGGGCGACGGCGCGGCTGGACGCCCTGGAAGAGGCCCGCACCGCCCCCGAACGCCGCCGCCTGCTGGACGAGGCGCGCGCCGACCTGAACCGCCTCAGCCAGGCCATGGCCGAGACCCTGATGCTGCGCGACGGCCAGGCCTGGGCCTTCGAGCGGATCGACCTGGCCCAGGTGCTGCGCGCCGTGGCCGAGCTCTACGAGCCCCTGGCCGGGGCCCGCGGCGTGACCGTGGCGGTCGAGGGCGGGCCCGCCGAGATCCTCGGCGTGCGCTCCCTGATCCAGCGCGCCCTGATCAACCTGGCGGACAATGCGGTGAAATTCTCGCCCGACGGCGGGCGCGTGACCCTGGACGTCCGGGCCGAGGGCGCGGGCGCCGTCCTGACCGTGACCGACCGGGGGCCCGGCTTCGGCGCGGAACCGTCGGCCGACGGCGAGACGAGCCACGGCATGGGCCTGCCCTTCGTGCGCGCCGTCATGCGTCGCCATGGGGGAAGTCTGGAGATTTCGTCCGCCGATCCGGGCACAGTCGTCACGGCGCGGTTCTCGCGCTAGCGTGGGGCCCTGAAGTTGGAAATCCGAATGACCCGCATCGCCCGCACCCGCCTCTGCCTCGTCCTCCTGATGGGCGCGGCCCTGCCCGCCCTGGTCCCTGTCGCCGCCGCAGCCCAGACGGCGGGGCCGGCCCCCTATGACGAGCGGCGCGGGGTCTTCACCTTCGCCGCCGGCCTGGAGCGCTCCCTGCCGGCGGTGGTCCAGGTCACGACACTCGGCCAGTCGGAGGGGCCGACCTCCGGCGCGCGCGAGCCCAAGCCCCTGTCCACCGGATCGGGCGTCATCATCGACGCCCGGGCGGGCATCGTCGTGACCAACCAGCATGTGGTCGAGAACGGCACCAAATTCACCATCGACCTGCTGGACGGCCGCCTGCTGGACGCCACCCTGGTCGGCGCGGACAAGGCCACCGACATCGCCGTGCTGCGCATCGACGCCGTCGGTCTGACCCAGGTCGAGGTGGCCGATTCCGAGACCCTGCGCACCGGGGACATCGCCTTCGCGGTCGGCTATCCGCTGGGCCTCGACCAGACTGTGACCATGGGCATGGTCTCGGGCCTGAACCGCTCCGGCCTGGGCGACGCCGTCGAGGACTACATCCAGACCGACGCGGCCGTGAACTCGGGCAATTCCGGCGGGCCGCTGCTGGACAGCCGCGGACGGCTGATCGGGGTCAACACCTCCATCCTGTCGGGCGGCGGCGGCGGCAACGACGGCATCGCCTTCGCCGTGCCCTCGCGCATCATGATGGTGGTCGTCGACCAGTTGCTGACCTTCGGCGAGGTGCGGCGCGGCGAGATCGGGGCCATGCTCGGCTCGCTGACGGCCGAGCGGTCGCGCGAACTGGGCCTCGGCATCGTGCGCGGCGCCGTGGTTCTGGACGTGGCCCCGGGGTCCCCGGCCGAGTCTGCCGGCCTGCGCCGCGACGACGTCATCACCCGCATCCACGCCCGGCCGGTGGCCAATGCCGGGTCGGTCCTGGCCACCGTCGGCATCGCCCAGCCGGGAACCCGCCTGCGGATCGTCTGGCTGCGCGACGGTGCGGAGATGGCCGGTGAGGTCGAGGTCCGCATGGCCCGTCCGGACGGCCTGGTGGTCGGTCTGGACCGGCTGGTCCTTCAAGGCGCGACCCTGGCGACGGCGAGTGGCGAGCCCGCGGGGCTGCTGGTCGAATCGGTCGAGGCGGGCTCGCCCGCGGCCGGATCCGACCTGCGGGCCGGTGACGTCATCACCGCCATCGACGGCCTGCCGGTGTCGGACATGGCCGGCGCCACGGGCGCGCTCGGCGCCGAGGGCGCGCGCACCCTGACCGTCCGGCGCGGCACCGAAGACCTCGAGATCATTCTGGGGGGCTGAGCCCTCCGGCGAGTACGACCGCCCCGCCTGGAGGGGGGAGGGGATGGCGAAGCGGCCGTCTCGCTTGGAGGAAGCATCGGCCCGCCAGAACCCTGTTCGAAACGAACCGGGGGGCTGGGGGGGCTGTTCAGGACCAGATCCGTTCCGGATCCCGGCGAGCCGATGAGTGGACACTCATCCCCCATCCCGGCGGGTGCAGGACCAAACGGGGGCCATTTCGTGTCGAAGTGTGTGCCTCACGACATGGGCTGGCATTTCCCGC